>CANMHY010000138.1 GCA_947497675.1 Alphaproteobacteria bacterium | reverse complement strand
GCCCTTGAGAACACCACCGGAGGCATGAGTACGGCGGCCTTTGTTACGTATCTTTCAAGTCTCTGTCATAAGTCGTTTACAGGGACGCAATATGCTCTTTTATCAGCTCTTTGGTATCTCTCCACAAATTTAGGCGCCTTTGGCGGATTTATGGCAGACCGTCTTGATTGGATCACCTATTTTGAAGTTACAATCTGTGCCGCCATTCCAGGGCTCATTATTCTCACGGTGTTAGTGATGAGAGAGAGGAGGCGCATCATCTAAGAGTCATGTGATAAGGTGTTAAGCGTTAGTCATAAAAGAATCCCTCCTTCTTTTAAAGACGCGTGAATTTTTTTGAGAATAAGGTTTAAAGTTTCATAAGGAACATGCAAAAGAGAGGCATTTGCCCAAACACCCTCAAACATACTCTGAAAGCGGATCTCTTGAAATTTCATCAGGAGTACATTCTGACCTATATGAGCTGAGGCCAATTTTACAAGCTCTTCTGAAGCATCCAGTGCTGTTATTTTAAAGTTCTGGATTTTAAAATAATGAGCATCTCTACCTGAGCCGCATCCCAAATCCAGGATATGGGCTTCTTTAGGTAAAAGAGCGAGAAACTTCTGATAGAAATGAAGCAGGTCAACATGCACCGTTCGATTAAAAAAGTCCTCTGCATTTTCGTTGTAATATGCAATGGATCTATTCATGAAACAGAGACCTCTCTTTTTTAAGAGAATTTTACAGCGGTGATCTCATAAAACTTTTTGCTTTTTGGGGTCGCAAATTCAATGCTATCCCCTTTTTTCTTGCTGATAAGAGCTCTTGCAAGAGGAGAGGCAATTGAAAGGCGTCCTTGCTTAATGTCAGACTCATCTGCTCCTACGATTTGATAGGTGGCTTGCTCTTCTGTTTCTTCGTCAATGAGCGTGACAATAGCCCCAAATTTTACAATCTCTCCAGAGAGCTTTGAAAGATCAATGACGTCTGCGCGTGAGATTTTATCTTCAAGATCTCCAATACGTCCTTCTATGAAACCTTGACGTTCTCGTGCCGCATGATATTCCGCATTTTCGGAGAGATCTCCAAGTAATCGAGCCTCAGCGATGGCTTGAACCACAGCAGGACGCTCAACGGTTTTTAAACGTTTTAATTCTTTTTTTAACGCATCGAACCCAGCTGGGGTCATGGGCATTTTTTCCATGGCAGTCTCTTTCAATATCCATAAAAATACATCCTCAAGAGCTATTTTGAGGACGATTGTGTTTGAAGAAAGTGAAACTTTACGCCAAAGAAAAGTTCCTGTAAACAAAAATTCTCGCGAAAAATGTATTGAAAATCCTTTGCTTATGAAAGTAGAAGAAAAAATGTTATTTTTTCGAAGCTTAAAAATTAATTAAAGACCTAAAAGAAGGAGTTTTTTTAATTTTGTTCAAGATGAGATTCAATAAACCATAAATCTTTATCAACACTTCTCATGATTTCCGTAAGCATGTCAGCGGTGATGGTATCCTGGAGGGCAAGGAGATCAATATCGCTTCGAACGCGCTTTGCAAACTGAGAAAGGACCTTTGAGAGCGCCGTCACATGGTCCAAAGAGACGGTGATTGTTAAGGGGTATTCGGACAGAGATGACTTTTGAGCACTGACACGCACGGTCCCTTGGGCAGTTCCCCCCAACTGTTGGATGCGTTCTGCAATAAGATCAACAGCTTCAAGAACATGGCTCGCAACAGAGTCAAAAAGCTCATGAAGTGCTATAAAGTCTCGACCTCTTACAGTCCAATGAGCTTGCTTGATTTGACTGTAGAGGTCAAAACTGTCGGCAAGTTGTTGAGCCAAAATTTGAATAGAATATTCCCTAATTTTTAGGGGTAAGTCATTGAAAGTTTTATGCATGATAATCTCCTTTTTAAGAAATTCTATCACGAGATTATATTTTTTCCAACTCTTCTGTGATTTTTTTCTCTTCTTCTTGATCTTTATTTTTTTCGACCGTGTCAGAGGTATTTTGAGAGGAGAGAGCTTCATCTTCAACGGAGAGATTGTAAGGAGCTCCAGAAACTTCATTGATATAAGAATCTGGATTGTAAGGTGTGATCGGAACGTCAAGGCGGGCCAATGTAAGATCTCCCATTTCTACAAGAAGTTCAAAATGAGAGGTGAGTGCTTTTACGCGTGCATCAATAAGCTCAACTTCAGCCTCGTAGTACTCGTCTTCAGCTTTTAGACGCTCATTTATCGTGCGGGCGCCAATCTCTTCCTCAAGGGTCATTCCTTCTCGTGCAATATTTTTAAACTTTACAAGTTCCTCAAAGCGTCCAATTTGAGATGTTGTTGTCGTTACGGCGTCCATTTTTTGAGATACACTTGTTGAAAGTTGATCTCGTGTTGCCTTCCGTGTGAGGCGTTTTTGAGAGGCTTCAAGGCGGGCTCTGCGGACCTTTGATTGAGCATCTCCAGAAATATCTAAAGGAACTTTAACAGAGGCTGTGGCGACGCCATCATAGACCCGGCTTTTTTTCGTGAAGCTGTCATTATTTTCATTTCTCGTTAGAGCAAGTTTGACATCAACGGAAGGACGCATGGCTGCAAGCGCAATTTCAACGTTGTTTTTGGTGGATCGTTCTTCAAATTGACTTTTGATGTAGTCAGGGTTTTGGGTAAGAGCGATTTCAAAAGCCTCCTGCTTATCTTTAGGAAGAAAGAGAGGTGTTTCTGGGAACGTTAAAAGGTCGGGCATTTTTCCGACAAGACCAACATATTGGGCTTGGGCAGATTCTAAGTCTCCTTCTGCCTTAATGCGGTCTGATTGTGCACGGGCCAGCTCTGCTTCAATTTGAGCGAGATCTGTTAAGGTAATATCTTGGAGTTCAAGACGTGCTTTCCCTTGTTCAAGTTCTCTTTTTAAGTGGGTTAGATGTTTATTTGTTTGATCAAGAATGGCCTGGCTTTTGAGTACTTCTAAATAAGCTTTAATGACAGCGAGAAGAAGGTCTTGTTCTGTTTTTCTGTATCCAGCAACGGCTGCCTGAACCTCTGCTTGTCTCATTTGAGCGGTGGCTTCAGTGGCTCCTCCACTATAAATATTTTGAGCGATTTCAAGCCCTGCCTTTGTACCCTCTCTTCTGTTATGTCCTGAGTTAAAAGCTAATGAAGAATGCGCTGTGTCTTTATGCTCTTGGTCAACGGAACCGATGACTTGAGCCGTTGGAAGCCATCCGGCAGCAGCTTGCGCAAGAAGCTCGGACGTTGCTTTGGTTCCAGCTTGAGCAGAGGCAAGAGTAGCGTTTGTTTGATAGGCAGTTGCAATTGCTTCTTTTAAAGTTTCTGCCGAAAGGGGTTCAAAAGAACCAATGCCTCTAAAAAGAGCCACAATAATAAAAGAGGAGCAATTTTTCAATGAGCGACGCGTGGGGGTAAAAACCATAGATAAACCTTTTTAGACCTTTAACTTTTTACGATTTAAGCGTGTTAAAAATAAATCTTAAATTATCGTTTATATAGACATATTTTCAGAAAGGAGGCAAGCAAACAAAAAAGAAAGGGGGCTCAATTGTCCTCAGTTAATACCGTACAATGGTAGGATCTACAAAAATGGCA
>CANMHY010000137.1 GCA_947497675.1 Alphaproteobacteria bacterium | reverse complement strand
TCAGGAAGCATTTATAACAAAATTCAAAGACCAAGACGTTGAGGCAGCCCTTGAAAAATTCTCTGAGAGTTTAAAACTGTTAGAATTTCGTTCGAGAGTTGTAAAGCTTTCACTCAGCAAAACAGTTCAAGAAATAGTCATGAGTTTTTCTGAGGAATTGAGAGAAAATAATATTAAGATATCGATTAAAGGAAGAGATTTTTTAATTTTCGGAGAACTTTCTGTCTTATATTATGTCGTTTATTTTGTTTTAAAAGAATGTATTTCTCGTGTTCCTCGAAATGGTCTCATAACGCTTAAGCTTGAAACAAGACTAAATGTATCAAAACTCATTATAGAAGATAATGGATTTGTTTTGTCTGAAAGTCATTTAAAACAGCTTGATGTGATGTCTTCGAAGTATGAAAAAGATTTTCTTGTTGATCCCAGCCAAGAGAACCTTGTTAAAGCGGCTCATTCTCTTGGATGGTCAATCGTGAGGGCATACAAGAGAGGTGCGTTTAATGTCACTGAAATTATTATAAAAAATTCCTTGGAAACGGAGGCAAAAATTTATTCTGGCCTTAACATAATAAATCTTTTTAAATCCAAATAAAAAAGGGTCACGAGATTAAGAGTACTTATTGACGAACCATTCAACAAAGCGTGGGTCAACTTTTCGATCTTCATGGGAAAGAGAGTAAAGATAAATTTCCCAGATGAGAGAATGAATTTTTTTTGTTGGAGGGAGTATGGCTTTATCGGCAAGAAGGGCTGTTAAAGTTTCTATAATTTTTGAATAGAGGCCTGGATCCCAAGGAGGATTTTCTTCTAAAG
The DNA here is from genome assembly GCA_947497675.1 of Alphaproteobacteria bacterium. Lineage (GTDB taxonomy): Bacteria > Pseudomonadota > Alphaproteobacteria > 16-39-46 > 16-39-46 > 16-39-46. Next base: position 2,782 of record CANMHY010000137.1, on the reverse strand, counting down.
AGGTCTTATTTTGCGCGTTGGAAATGGAGATAACTTCCGTTTCATCGACACCCTCTGTTAGGTCTTTTACGGAGCATTCAAATGTTGATGCAATGGCAAGCAAGGTCTCTTTTTTAGGGTTTCTAGAAGCCCCTTTGAGAATATTATGGACAGCATTCGCCTTCAGACCAGCAACGCGCTCAAGGGCATTGATGGACATATTTTTTTCTTCAAGTTTTTTCCGAATGTAGTTTTGAAGGTGAGACATAATTTTTTCCTAAATAAATAGATAACATGATTGAATAAAGAAATTAACCCCTTGAAAAATTATCAAGAGATTCACGCTCCGAATAGAACTTCTAGGAAGCCACTTTATAATCAATTCAAATCTTTCTACTTTTTCGTTAGAAACAGTCACCACAACTACTCCACCCCCCTTAAACTATAAGATTTTAAGAAAAATTGTCTATAGTAAAAAATAATATTGACATTATGTGAGCTTCATCTTATATCACAATAAATGTGATACATAATTCTGTACCACACGCCAGGAAAAATACCAAGTAAAAAATTAAATTTTCTATTAATTTAAGAGAAGGAAAATAAATATGGGTGCTCTATGCTGTTTTGAAGAATTTACGCAAAAAAGATTTGTGAGTGAGGTGGAAGTACACTTAAAGAACTTGGATTATGCGATTAATTTTTGTTCTTCTGTTTCAGATAAGGGATGGTCACGCTTCAATAAAATTTTGTCCATTTCTGAAAAAGAACCAAGTTATTGGGATGAGGAAGAAACTCAAAAAGAACTTAAAAATCTTTGCAATTTAATCGATGTGAGAGATCTTGCAATTCAAGATGAGGAGGATACGAGTCTTTCTTTAGGGTCTCTTAAGGAGTTTTTAAACTGTATTGATCAGGAGCATTTAAAAGTTTCTTGGGATTTCTTGTATTCCGTGGATTTTTCAATGTTTAACTTGCCTCTTAAAAAAATTGAACCTTTATTTCCAGAGGATGTTTTAGGGTTATTTGTTGTCCTGGATCGTATGATTCTGTTTTTGAGAGAAGAGCAGCGATACATTCGTTATAATCTAATCTCTAAGCATATCAAAACCTTTAATGAAAAAGACTTTTCATTTTTATCTACTTTGAATGAGCAAGCTATTGGCATTTGATTTCTCCCGTCCCGCAGTTTAGGGACTAACTTAAACCCGTCTTAAGATTTCTTGAGGCGGGTTCTTTTTTTTCAGGGAGCAAAAATACCCTCTTTATCCTGCTTTTTTTATTTTTTCCAAGAAAACCTTCTCTTTTTTAATTTTAGCAAGCTCAGTAATGTTATTGATTTTGAGGGCTCCATAAAATAAACTCACCAGACACATGAGACAGTACGCGGGGAAAAATAAACTTTCTTTATAAATTTCAATAGCATCCATATATAAAATGGGGGCAATTCCACCACAAAGGGCAATCCCAAGGCAGTAGAAAAAGCAAATGCCGCTGTATCCTTCTTTGACAGGGAAGAGGTTTTGCATGACAACGAAGCCGACAGTTGAAATACTTGCTCTACAAAGTCCTAACGCAACTCCGCCTAATATAAAAAGAAACAGAATGCCAGACAAAAGAAGCAAAAAAACGGGAATTGTTCCAAAAAAAAGACCATAACTCATGTTCCTTAAAAATAAGGAAGGTTTGATGCGGTCATACAAGATGCCATACAAGGGGCTGGCAATGATAAATGATAACGTTGAGCACAGGTTCAATTTCAAAGCGTCGCCTGGAGATAGGTGGCAATAACGAGAGAGATAAATATTTAAAAACCCAAAATCAATATAAAAGCACCCTCCGATAAGAGCTCCAACAGAAAAACATAAAAAACAAGCAGCTTTCCGTTTATAAACGATTGTAAAAAGGGGAAATTTTGCTTTTGAGAAAGATCTCAAGAATTCATCACTCTCAATAAGATTTCTACGAATAAAATATCCAACAATTCCAACAAGGCCTCCCATCCAAAAAGGGATTCTCCAAGCCCAGCTTGGAATTCCGGGAAGTTGTGTAATATGGCTCAAAATAGTTGCTATTAATATCCCACACACACAAGAGGCAATTATAAGTCCTGCGGCAAATCCTTGATTTTTGGCATATGTTCAAGCGCAAAAATAAAGGCCCCATTGATCTCTCCGCCATAACAAAGTCCTTGAATGAGTCTTCCTGAAATGACAATAATAGGTGCAATTATTCCACAGTCAGCATAAGACGGGAGAATCCCGATGATGAAAGTTGGAAAACTCATTAAAATCAAGGTATAGGCGAGCGTATTTTTGCGTCCAAAAATATCTCCAAAATATCCAAAGATAAGAGCTCCTATTGGTCTCATGACCAAGCCAATTCCAAATCCTCCAACACTTATAAATAAGCTCAGTATTTTATTTTCAGTTGGAAAAAAGGTGGATGCCCTAATATTAAAAAAGGAGGCATAGATGTAGAAGTCAAACATCTCAAGGGTGCTGCCGATGCAGCTTGCAAAAAAGATTTTCTTTTTCATTTTAAGGAAACTTTAAAAAACAGGTAAGAACATTTTTTGTGACTAGATCTTTTAAACAAATGTTTTTAATAATCAATGATTAATTATATTTCTTTTGTAAATATTCGGTCAACCCCGTTGTTAAGAATAAAACGACACTTTAGGCTCTGACAAAAAAATAAAAAATAAAGCGGGACACGTTAGAAAAACTATAGTATGACAATGGGATGAAGAACTTCCGATTAAATCAATCAGCGTTGGATCAGACCTTACCGCAAGCTCATA
>CANMHY010000136.1 GCA_947497675.1 Alphaproteobacteria bacterium | reverse complement strand
AAAATTCTGACTCAAGAAAGAGGATCTAACACTCTAAATTAACTCTTAAACTGCGAATATGATTTATTAAAATCTATAAATACTGTGATTTATATAAAAAAAATTCTCTCAAGAAGTCAATAAATTTAATAGACGCTTCTAAAATTTATTCCGCCCGCATCTTCTTTCAGCACAATCGTGATTTTTAAACTAAAAAACCCCCCGTTTTTGGGAGGTTTTTTAAGAAAGTCTTCAACCAGTTTATCGTTTAGAGAACTGGAATCTGCGACGGGCCTTTGCACGGCCATATTTCTTACGCTCAACCACACGAGAATCGCGTGTCAAGAAACCATTCGCTTTTAAAATACCGCGTAAATCAGGTTCAAAATGAGCTATGGCTTTGGAAATACCATGGCGTACAGCACCTGCTTGTCCAAATAGTCCTCCGCCACTTGCATAACAGATCACATCATACTGACCAGTCCGCGAAACGATATCGAGAGGTTGATGAATGAGCATACGCAAAACAGGACGTGCAAAATAGACGGTTAAATCACGGTCATTGACTGTAATTTTTCCATTGCCAGGCTTAATCCAAACACGCGCAATCGCATTTTTTCTCTTTCCCGTTGCATAGGCACGGCCCTGAGCATCCAGTTTCTGAACATAAACGATTTTTTTTTCAACTGTTTCCACATCTTCAACTTCAGAAACAATCTCTTTCAAATCTGTAAGATCTGCTTTTGATTTTACCATTTATTTAATCCTCTTATTTTTTGGATTGCGATCAGCAATATTAAGGGGTACTGGAGTTTGGGCTTCATGGGGATGAGTCCCCCCGCCATAAACAAAAAGATTTTTAAGTTGGCGACGACCAAGGGGTCCCTTTGGAATCATGCGCTCAACAGCTTTTAAAAGGACGCGTTCTGGATACGCACTTTCCAAAATCTCTTTCATCGTACGTTCTTTAATGCCACCAGGATGTCCTGTATGCCAATAGAATTTCTTATGATCTAGTTTTGCTCCCGTTAATTCAATGCGATCCGCATTGATGACGATCACGTGATCGCCACAATCCATATGAGGTGTATATTCGGGCTTATGCTTTCCGCGAACAACGTTGGCAAGAATTGATGAAAGACGGCCTAAAACAAGACCTTCCGCATCTACAATGTACCAATTTTTTTTAATATCAGCCGATTTAATCGAAAAAGTTTTCATGGTTCACCTAAAATTTCTGTAAAACATTTTAAAGCATAAGTAAGCACTTTAACATCACGCGTCAAGAATAATTTATGAGATCATTTAAAAATCCTTTAAAATCAACGAAATAAACTTACGGTATAATAATACCTCCCTTTGATTCCTTTTAAATCATGGCTTAAGGAGCATCTCTATTAACAGGATTTTGAGGTCCTGTGACCCGTAGAAGCGTAATTTGGTTACGCGTTCTTTCCATTACTTCAATTCGAAACCCGTGAATCATAAAAACCTGCCCCTGTTCTGGAATTTTAGCTGTCTCATAAAGAACAAGACCTGCAAGCGTTGCAGCTTCTTCATCTGGCAATTCCCATTCAAACTCACGATTTAAATCTCGAATCGTTACAAACCCCGCCACAAGAATAGAGCCACCGGGTTCCATGGTAACGCCTTTAATATTGACATCATACTCGTCTGTAATATCCCCTACAATTTCTTCTAAAATATCTTCCAGGGTTACCGTCCCTAATAAAGCACCATATTCATCCACCACCAATGAAAAGTGCTCGTGGCGATCTCGAAACGCCTGCAACTGGGCTAAAAGAGTTGTTGTTTCTGGAATAAACCAAGGTTTTGTCGCAATGGCTAAAACATCCATTTTCTCTAAAGGCTCTTTATGGGACCGAACGGCTCTTAAAAGTTCTTTCACATGAAGAACACCCACAATATTGTCGGGATTGTTTTTCCATAGAGGAAGACGGGTATAGGGACTCTTCAAAACTTGATCGACGATTTCAGAAGGGGGCAAATCGGCATTCAACATGGTCACATTTTTTCGATGGACAATAATTTCATCCACCGTAACGGAATCAAGGTCCAAAATGCTATTAATCATGGCGCGTTCACGAATAACGTCGAGACGAGAGCCAACGTGATAATCAATAACACCCCTTAATTCTTCACGAACAGAGGCGAAAGAGGACTCTGGCTTAATATCAGCATTAAAAAAAGAGAGAAAGACGCGTGCCAAATATCTCAATACGTTTGTAATAGGACTTGCGACGTTTACAAGAATCTTAATAAAAGGCGCCACAAAAAGTCCCACTTTTTCTGGATTATTCACCGCAAACATTTTTGGAACAACTTCTCCAAAAAATAAAACAAAGACCGTCATAACAACCGTTGTATATGCAATCCCTGCCTCCCCTGCAATGGTCATAAAAACCCCCGTTGCAAGAGCTGACGCACATGTATTTGCAAGCGTATTATAAAGGAGGACAGATCCTATAACTTGCTCTATCCGATCTTGTAAAGATTCAACAATGGCCGCCCTCTCAGAACCTTTTTTTCGAAGTTGGTACAATTTAAGACGTGATGCTGACAAGAGCGCTGTCTCTGAGGCGGAAAGATAGCCCGATATTCCCAAAAGACACAGTATAATAAAAGCTGATATTAAAATATCCATAAGACCTTAACCTACTCCTCAATTTTTAACGGGTTGTTTTCCAGCACTGTCTCACTATCTTCAAAGCTTGAAGATGTTTTGGAGTTGCGAATATGTTGATCAAGAGGCTTTAAAATCTCAATTCCCTCTCCTTCCGGAACGGACTCTAGATCTTTAAATCTCCGAGCTGTGACAAGAACCCGACTCTCAAAAGTTCCCACCGTTTGGTTATAGGAATCGACCGCCCCCCCTAAAGATTTTCCGAGTCGTGTTAAATGCTTTCCCATACCCTCTAACCGATTATATAGATCTTTTCCAAGATCCGATATTCTCCGTGCATTTTCTGCAATTTTTTCTTGTCGCCATCCATAACTAACAGCCCTCAATAATGCAATAAGGGTTGTCGGCGTCGAGAGAATAACTTTTTGATCAACGCCAAGCTCAATAAGAGTTGGATCTTGTTCAAGCGCTGCACTAAAAAAAGACTCTCCAGGTAAAAATAAAACAACAAACTCAGGAGAGTGCGCAAATTGACTCCAGTAACTCCTTTGAGAAAGCGCATAAATATGAGCTTTGACCTGACGGGCATGTTCTTTCAATTTTTCAAGACGCGTCACCTCATCAACCGCCTCCAGAGATTCCAGATATGCCATAAGAGGAACTTTTGAGTCAATAACGATACTTTTTCCCCCTGGAAGCTTTACAATCATATCGGGACGCGTCCGACGCATATTTTCATCCTCGCCCTGTACTTGCTCTAAAAAATCACACTGGGACACCATTCCAGCCATTTCGACAACCCGCCTTAGTTGGATTTCTCCCCATCTGCCACGTACATGAGGCGTTCGAAGAGCTCTCACAAGATTTGTTGTCTCCTTTTTTAAATCTCTTTGTGACGCAACAAGATCATGAATCTGCTGTTTTATGGATTCATAAGCGCCAATGCGCGATTTTTCAACTTCATGAATCTTATGATCTAAGACACCAAGCGTTTC
>CANMHY010000135.1 GCA_947497675.1 Alphaproteobacteria bacterium | reverse complement strand
GTATTCTTTATTATTCATTTTAAAAGACCTCTTCCAGTAAAAAATTTCTAAAAGATTAAGATCTCCGCCTAGTAAAAAGATGAGCCTCTATAACCAACCGGATAAGGATTCATACTTTGATAACCATGAGGATTTTGACCTATCGGACCTGATGGATAACCATGTCTCATCATCGGTGGATAAGGAGATTGGACAACGTGACGACCGGGGGGAAGCATTTGATTTTCTCTCCAATAAACACTATGAAGCCGGCTAAGGTTTCCCTCTAGTTTAGAAACGTCAACAGGAGTGGTTCCACTCATAATATCTGAAATAAATCTCATAATTTCGCCCGTGAGCTCATAAATCTGCCCTTGAATCGATTTAAACGTTTCCTCTGAAACAGGATGAGACGCTCTTTGCTTTAGAACAGAGAGTTCCGCAGTGTGTGCTGCTACTTGAAATTGTAAAGCACTTTGATTTTTATCGTTCTGCTCCGTCAAAGTTTCAATTGAAAGGGCTTGAGCTTTTAAAAGCTGAGCTTTGTCCTGCGTGTCCTTTTGAAACACAAGATTTTCCTGACTAACCCTATGAACAGTCTCTTCTAGTTGGGCTATTTTTGCACTAAACTTTTTTTCTTTTTTAGAAAATTCAGATCTCTGTACTTTTAGACTTTCAGTTTGCACATGACTGGTTTGTAAGTCCTCCAATTTAGCTCTAAGCTTCTCAACAAGAATGTCAAGAGTGGAAGCAGCATCTTCTCCACCAACGAGGTCAGAAAGGTGTTTTTTCAATGCTAAATAACAACCCTGCTCTTGTTCAAGCACCCTAAGACGCTTTTCAGATGTTTTAAGCGCTGCCGACTTTTCCTCTAAACTTTTCTCAAGAGATTGCATCTTTCGTGTCAGCTCTTCTTGAGCTTTTTCTTGCAAAGAAGCTTTTTGAAAAAGAGCCTCTTTCTCGACTAAATCACGTTTTTGATCTTCGATTATTTTTCTGAGACTTCCTAACTGCGATTTCATCTGCAGAGAGACATCCTGAAGAGAAGCACCTTCCTTCGATTTCAACCCAGTTGCACGCGCGATCTCTAGTATACAATCCCTTGTATAATCTGCTTTTTCTTTTTCATACTTACGCGCCCCATCTTTGAGACGGTCAAGTTCTTGAGACTGGGTTTGTAAAGATGATTGGAGTTGCGTTAGTCTTCTCTCCAACTCCTTATTCGGTTTTTCAGAAGAACGAGAGAGCACTTCTAAACGTGTCGTTTGCTCTTTTAAACGTGCCTCTTGTTCTATTATAGTTTCCTTGAGGGACTTCCATTTCAGGGTCATTGAATCTAGAACATCTTCTAAAGCGGAAGACTCACTCACCTCCATCCCACTCAGCTGACAAAGTCGCGCGTTGAGCTGTTGGTGTTCTTGATCCCGTTGTTTTTTTAAGGCATCAAGTGCTTTATCTTTTGTTCCTAACTCTTTTCTGAGATTCTCGGTCATTTTTGTTAACGCTTCTAAAGAAGAAGCGCTCTGAGTAGAATCTGGAACAACCTTTTCAGATACATCTGACCCAGGACCGGCAACACCGTTTGAAGCGCTTTTTTTCGACTTAGCCTTTGGTTTAGAGGCGCTTTTGGCACCTCCTTCAGAAGCTAATAAGGCATCAGCGACTTTCTGAGCTTCTTCAGCGGCTTTCTGAGCTTTCGCTCCTTTAACTAAAATTGCTTGATCCGAAATTGTTCCTCTAAGTTTTGTAATTTCTTGTTGCATTGCGTTTATTTGAGCATGTAGTGCATTCATTTCAGCCTGCCCAAAATAAGAGTATAGCGGCACATAGTCAGGCTTTGTTAGGTCGTCAATTCTAACATTCCGAGGAATGAGGGGCCATACAAAATCCCTAAAAGTCCTCACCATTTCAGGAAAAATTTGGTATTCCGTATTCTCGATGTAAAATAAACGCGTTCCGACAACGCCTTGCTCTGCGGATGTCGTTCCTACAACAGCATAGTTTGTAATCCCAATTTCTGCTTTTAAGACCCTATTGACAGGGCCCTTAAAGGAGATATCCTCGAATATGGAAGGAAAACTCAGAGATCTCTTAAGCTCATCTATTGAAAAATCAAAAACCCCTGGAGCTATTCCGTTAAAAGAAAGAACACCCCCTTTCAAAAGATCTCTAACAAGTTTTAAATGGGCATCAAGTTCCGCACTCAAATTTTGGACAAAATCTCTAAATTGCATCAGATGTGCCTTTCCAAGGGAAACACCCATAAGAGGAATGTTTGTCCATTCAGAAATCTCCGATAAATGCGTACTTGTTGAGGGAAGACCAAGTTCTTTAAATTCTTGTTGATTTTTGAACCATTCCTCAACTTGCTGTGCAGTTGATTCTTGTATTTTTTCGACCTGAGACTTTGAAAAAACCGTCGGATCAAAATCACGGACTATGCGCACGCTTATGTTAGACTTAATCGTCACTAAAGTGGGTTGTGGTGTCCTCCTCATCTCACTTAACATGAGAAGGGATCGATACGTTTCTATAAAAATTTCCGGATAGTTAACATTTGAAAGGAAATAATCTCGTGTATTATAAAGGCCCGCTAAAATCATCTTCCCTTTGTGTCTCTTAAAGGTCAAAAGATCATGGAAAACTCCCATAAAAAAAGCATCTTCTTGCATTTTTTTGTCAAGAATGTAATCTCCTCGAAGCTCGTTTAATATATGAAAGCTTGACGAAAAAGAAAAATCCTCCAAACGGTTATGAGCTATGGATGCCGTACACATCTTTTGACAAAGACCTTTATAGGGTTCTTGGATCGCCGTTCTTTCATTTTTTGATAACTCAAAATTTTCGAGCCATTTGTCTGTCGTCCCTTGGGCGTTCAAATCATCTTGTAACAATACAAAAATTTTTAAAATTGCTTTATCTATGGCCTTATTTTTCTTTTCATCAGAAGAGGCTTCTTCATGTTATTCGAAGGGCTTGTGCTTTTTCAGAAAGTATTTTAAATATTTTTGTAACAGCTTTCTCGTAGACCCTTTCATCGGGCCCTTCAACCATTCCAAAAGAAGGTGTCTGAGAAAAAAGAAGACAAAAGCCTGCTAAAACGAGCCGTGGAAAAAAATTCATTCTCTTAAATCCATAAATAATGAAAACGATGTTGAGCATATCAGCAGAAAATTTTCTTTAAAACAACCCTTATCTATAAAAACTCAGGAATTCCCGGATAAAAAAATAAAAGCTCCCAAGATGCTGTAAAAAAACAAAAAATATTGGAAGTGTGAATATTGTTGTCCAAATTCAAATACAATGCTGATCAAAATTCAAAAAAGAACGAAAAAAAGAGAAAAAGAAAAATTTTAGAGTAAAAAAGACCTTACCCTTATGATGGCAAAGAAGCTAAAAAAGGGTTGTAAAAAAAACTAAAAAATGAGTAAGAGAGCTTTGCATGACTGAAGAAATAAGGTCTAAAAAAGTTATAATCCTATAAATTTACGCCTCCATTTTTTTTAAAAATACCTATTTTTCGTTGAAAACATTGGACAGGTCTTATCTTTTTTGATATATTGAGGGAGCAAAATATCTATTTGAAGAGGAAGATTAAATGCCCCGTTTAAATGTTGGAACTGCGACCTTATTTGATACGTT
>CANMHY010000134.1 GCA_947497675.1 Alphaproteobacteria bacterium | reverse complement strand
CACCTAAATTAACGCGAGATGATTTAGCTCTAATCTGGATAATTAAACCGAGTCATAACACTAAGGATCATCGTGCTAAACACCATGTGCTTAGAGGGTTTACTGATAAATTAAAAAAGGCGAAGAGTGAGTCAGAATTTCATAGTGCCTTAATGGATCTTGCTGAAAGTAAAGCTGGGATGCCAGGGTATGACTGCCTTGCTACGCAAGATGGGGTCGTTATAGCTTCCTCTGATGAGGGGGGTAAAAGTGGATGATTTATTGCAAAGCCATGGCACAGTATATGTCGACGCTATAGCGGCAATGAGAAGTGCGTCAAGCAATAATATAGAAGTGGTTCATGGAAAAGATGTTAACGGAAATTCAGTTAAGCTAAGACTCATGCGTCCTACCACACGTTTTGGGACTGTGGTTGTTGCTTTAAAAGAGAAGACGTCTGCGTAATTTCTCCTCTAATCATCAGAATTAAGAAAGGCAGTTTCAAAGTCTGAAACTGCCTTTTCAACATTTTAAGAAGGTTGGCTCCTCCTTTTTTAAAGACGGAAGAGAAGACGGAAGAGAAATTGAGGGATAAAGATTTTAAAGTTAAAGACATTTTTGGTCTTTGAAGAGATCTTTTTTTCCTTTTGACGAGGCTTTACCTGTTTTAAAATTTAAAAGAAAAAGTTTGCTTAAATTTGGGATTGAAACCTTTGCCATTCTATGGAAATATCGTTTTTACATTTTAAAGATATACATAGAAAAATTTTAAGAAATGAGAAGGATTTCTGATGAAGTATAAAATAATAACACTGGTTGGAGTTATCGGGATTGCGTCTCTTCTCTGGATTTCAACGAACATTTTTGTGACAACAGATCCTAGTATTGGAAGCGAATCTTGGGTTCATGAAAAAATAAAAGCCTATCCTGAAATTTCTTGGCTGGGGGGAGAGGGCGTACGTCAAACCCATGACATGCAAAAAGGGGCTTCAGAAGGAGATCTTAAGAGTCCTTCGTTTCGTCTTTATGGAAAAAAATACCCAGAATTTGATCGTACCATTTTAAGTCTCATGTGTTTAAATTGGTTTGTAAAAGGGGATGAAGACGCCTACAAGGCCTTTACTTCTGCTCAAAAAGAGCCTGACAAATTGTCCTATGAAAGTTTTTCAAATCTGTCTAAGCTTTATGATAAGCTTATTTCTTCAGGGGTTCCCCTTGAGGATTTTGAGATTGCTCTTGTCCTTGGAGATACGGGAAAAACTGAGACGGCGCGCGCTTATTTTAAAGAAATTACAGCTTCCGACCATGATGAGTTTTTAAAGGAAGCGCTTCAGAGGGATGCGGCTCTTTTTCCAAGCTTTAAAAAATTGACCCCTTGGGGACAAGAAATTCTTCCTCAGATTTCAGGAATTGTTCATTTTGGTCATTTTCTACATCTTGAAGGGGGTGTTGAAATGCTTATCCCTCTCCTCGAGTCACACATTATTGAACAGGATCCAAAAGCCCTTGAATTTGACTTTCTTGTGCACATTGCAGATGTGTCTGGCGCTGGCGGACACATCAATCCCACCTGTTCGATTGTGATGACAGAAAATGTTTACAAGGCCCTTATGGCGATAGATGCTTCCTTAGATCTGTTGAAAAAAGAGGGAACGACAGTCCAGGATGTGCTTGAAAACTACATTAAAATTAGAGCTTTATGGATTGATCTCAAAGCAAAGACGGCAGAAGAGCGTTTCTTAACGCGGCTTGGGGCGATGATTCGTTTGTATGAAAAAGAGGATGGACAGATCTTAAAAAATGCCTTTAAAAAAATAGATCCAACGCAACAGACCCTTTTTGTGCAAATGTTTGATCCTTTATCTCCTGATCTTCCAAACATTACACCAACGTATATCCCGGCTGTTTTTGCTAACCTCTATAATAACAAGAGTCTTGAAGATTCCAAGGAAGAAAGGCTCTCAAAAACACTGGAACTCGGACTTCCCTTTGTTGCACGTGTTTTAAAAATGTATCAAGATCATCTTTTGGATGGAAAAATGAATATCATGGACCCTCTTAACTTTAATGATATGGCCCGTGTTGCGAAAGAGTATCCAGAAGCACTGGCCTCAATTTCTGTTTTTATAGATCCTGAAAATAATGTTATGGAAAAAAAAGACGCGGGCATCCCTTTGGAGATGGAGGTTTGAAAAAGACCCAAATCAGGATCGAATCCCTTTTTACACAGATGAGAAGGACGCTATGATAAAGATTTCAGCGCTTGTAATTGCACGCAATGAAGAAAGCCGACTTGAAGCGTGCCTCTCTCATCTTAAGTTTGCAGATGAATGTGTGGTTGTATTGGATCGAACAACGGATCGTTCGAAAGAAATAGCGCTTTCGTGTGGCGCAACCCTCTATGAAGGATCTTTTGAAAAAGAAGGAGATCGGCGTAATTTTGGACTATCGCAGTGCCAGGGAGAGTGGATTCTTGAGGTGGACGCTGACGAATGGGTTTCTCCTGAGTTGGCGCAAGAAATACGTATCTTAATTGAATCGCCCACGGCCGATTGGTGGGAAGTTCCCATTGATAACTATATTGGACCGCGTCTTGTACGCTATGGATGGGGAGGGTCTTTTGGAACAACGGCTGTTCCAAGGCTTTTTAAGAAAGGGGTTAAGGTTTGGGGGCCTCAACGTCTTCATCCGTCTGTAACCTTTTTGGGAAAAAAAGGTCCTCGTCTCAAAGGCGTCCTTGTACATCATCTTGATAAGGATCTTTCAGATACGCTAAAAAGGTTTAATTCTTATACATTAGCTCGGGCAAAAGATCTGGCTGAAACTCGCAAAATCGATAAAACATCCACCAATGTTAGGCGATTTTTCTTTCGTTTTTACAAATGTTTTGTTCGGCGCAAGGGATATAAAGAAGGTGCTCTTGGTTTTTTCATTGCTGTGTTGACAGGTCTTTATCCCTTGGTGTCCACATTGAAGGCCCAAGAGATTTTAAAGCAGAAGCCTTAAACTAAAGAGTTTGACCGCCTTTTTTCTTTTTTCAGAGGCAATATTGTCTAAAAAGGAGTAAATTCCCGAATAGTCTTGACTTTTAAGGATATTGATCCATAATAGACATGAGCATATCTTTAAACAGGGTGGACAATGGATCGGTATCTTTCTCAGTTTCTCAAAAAAGACAGTGATAAAAAAATAATTTTGTTAATGGGCTCTCGTCAAAGCGGAAAAACCACGCTCGTAAAACAGATTTTTGAGAACGATGATTATTTGAATTTTGATGCGTCCGAAGACCGGGAAGCCATTTTTAAAAAACAATGGCGACGGGATACTGACTGTATTATTTTTGGCGAACTTCATAAAATGCCGTATTGGAAAAGGTGGATAAAGGGGGTTTTTGACACGGAAGGAAATAGGCCCCGTCTTTTTGTGACCGGGAGTGCAAATTTAGAAACCTTTCGAAAAGTTGGAGATTCTTTAGCGGGACGTTATTTCCAATTCCGTCTTCATCCCCTTGATTTGGAGGAAGGTGTTCTTTATTGGCATCCTAATGAGAAAGAGGTTTTTGAGCGCCTCATGAAATTTAGTGGATTTCCAGAACCTTTTTTGGAGGGAACACACGAATTTTACAGACGTTGGCAGAAATCTCATTTGGATATTATTCTTCGCCAAGATTTTTTGGATTTGTATTCTATTCGTTCTCTTAAATCG
>CANMHY010000133.1 GCA_947497675.1 Alphaproteobacteria bacterium | reverse complement strand
TCACGCGGACTCAGGTTCTATATTGAAGCCCTTCTTCTTTGGAAACATGGAAATAAAGTCCGAAAGCATCTTGAAGGCAACCTGATGCTCTTCACAGTCATCGGGGTGAGTGCTCTCATATTAGGATTTGCAGCTTTAAAATTTATCTTTTAAAAAAACATATCAGGGAGGTTTCACATGATTTCGTTAGATCGTCTTAACTTTATTTTTAGAGGAGCCTTCTTTGTAGGAAGCATAGGGCTCTTGACAGCTTATATTGCAGAATACGTTTTCAATCTCTCTCCCTGCATTCTTTGTGTCTATGAACGCATTCCCTATGGACTCTCTCTGCTTTTCGGAATCATAGGATGGATAGGGCCAAAAGCCTTTCCAAAAATTATTCTTTTATCCCTTTTTCTTGCTTTTTTAGCGGAAACAGGTCTTTCTTTTTATCATGCCGGCATTGAACATGATGTATTTCCTTCTTTTGGGGCGTGTGGCGGAGATTCTAAAGCTCTCACCGCTGAAAGCATCGAAGAACTTGAAACTCTTATTCTTGCAACGCCTGTTATAAGGTGCGATCAGGTTTATTTTAGGTTTCTTGGTCTTTCTATGACAGAGTATAATTTCATGTTTTCTTTCATGATAACAGGTCTTTTAGGATTTTTTTTGTATAGAGTTCAGAAACCTAAACAGTAATTTTATAGATAGTCCCTCTCATGAGCTCATCTCCGACAGACCTTATTAAATCCATGATTCGCGTTAACCAGGCGGGAGAATATGGGGCAAAACGAATTTATGAGGGTCAGCTTTCTATTCCTTTAAACTCTGAAGATAAGCTCCTCATTCAAGAAATGCTGCTCCAAGAAGAAGAACATCTCCATCTTTTTAATCAACTTTCGGAAAAACATGAGATTAACCCTACAAAGCTCACACCTCTTTGGCACGTTGCAGGATTTGGGTTGGGAGTTGCCTCTGCTCTCTTTGGCAAAAAAGCCATGATGGCCTGTACAGTTGCTGTTGAAGAAGTCATTGATGAACATTATCAAAATCAACTTCAAACGCTTCGGGGAGTTCGAGAAGATTACGAACCAGAACTCCAAACGCTTATTGAAAAGTGTCATAAAGACGAGATTGCACATCGGAATACAGGAATCGAGCATCAAGCACAAGAAATGCTGGGATATCCCATTTTTAAAGCTGCTTTAAAGGCGGGTGTCAGGCTTGCCATTACTCTTTCGAAGCGGGTTTAAAGGGCTCTTCTGCTTCTAATCTAACATCTCTATACTTTTACGATGCTGCTTTCCGGGGTGTTTCTTCTTTATCCTTATCCTTCGCAGGTGCCATTGTAAACTTTGGCGCAGATTTTTCTAAAACAACATCTGCATTTATTTCAACCTTTGCAATGGTATCTTGAGCGGGTAGATCATACATTGTATCGAGCAAAATATGCTCAAGAATTGCACGAAGACCACGCGCCCCTGTTTTCCGTTCGATGGCTTTTTGAGAGATTATTTCCAATGAGTCTGGTGTAAATTCAAGTTCTGTGCCTTCCATCTCAAAAAGCTTCTGATATTGACGAATAAGAGCATTCTTGGGTTTTGTCAGAATTTCAATCAAAGCTGGCTTATCTAAATCTGTCAAGGTTGCAATAACTGGAAGACGCCCAACAAACTCTGGAATTAGCCCAAATTTTAAGAGGTCTTCAGGTTCAACTTCTTTTAAAAGAGAGCCCGTTGTCCGTTGATCGGGTCCTTGAACATTTGCACCAAAACCAATTGAGGCCCCGCGTCCGCGCGCTGCAACAATTTTTTCAAGACCTGAAAATGCCCCGCCACAAATGAAGAGAATATCTGTTGTATCAATTTGAAGAAACTCTTGCTGAGGGTGCTTACGTCCTCCCTGTGGTGGAACAGAGGCAACTGTTCCTTCCATGATCTTTAAAAGAGCTTGCTGGACACCTTCTCCGGAAACATCACGCGTTATCGAAGGATTGTCAGATTTCCGAGAGATCTTATCCACTTCGTCGATGTAAACAATACCCCGTTGCGCCCGCTCCACATTGTAATCTGCGGCTTGCAATAGTTTTAAGATAATGTTTTCAACATCTTCTCCAACATAGCCAGCTTCTGTTAATGTGGTTGCATCAGCCATTGTAAAGGGGACATCTAAAATACGCGCAAGGGTTTGAGCAAGAAGTGTCTTTCCACATCCTGTTGGACCAATAAGAAGAATATTAGACTTTGCAAGCTCGACATCATCCCCCTTGGAATCATGCATAAGTCTTTTATAATGATTGTAGACGGCAACAGAGAGGATCTTCTTAGCCTCTTCTTGTCCAACAACATAATCATCTAAAACTTGACGGATTTCATGAGGCGTTGGAAAACCACGCCCTGATTTTGAAATGGAAGATTTAGATTCATCACGAATAATATCGTTACAAAGTTCGATACACTCATCGCAAATAAAAACGGTTGGTCCTGCTATAAGTTTACGAACTTCACTTTGATTTTTTCCACAAAAATCACAAAATAAAGCCTCTTGCTGCGCTGTATCTGAATCTGACTTGCTCATCCTAACCACCAATTTTGGCATGACCATTCGTTTCAGCCATGCTTTTTCTTTTATTTAAACATTCATCTCAAAATAATACAATCTTAAAAGCCCGAATGGTTTTCTTTTTTAAAAGAAATCTTCCAGCATTTTTATGAATATAAGATTCATCAGCTTTAATTCAACCTAAAAATTAGACCTTTTCTAAAGGTGGCCGTTTTGTCACAACGTGATCTATGAGCCCGAACTCTTTTGCTTCCTCTGCGGACATAAATCGATCTCTTTCCATGGCTTCTTCAATAACTTTAAGAGGTTGCCCTGTAAATTCTGAATAAATACGATTTAAACGGGCTCTCACAGCTAGAATTTCGCGCGCTTGAATCTCGATATCTGTCGCCTGCCCTTGAGCACCACCGGAAGGCTGATGAATCATGACGCGTGAATTTGGCATCGCATATCTTTTTCCCTTTGTGCCAGCGCCCAAAAGGAAAGATCCCATGGAAGCAGCTTGCCCCATACAATATGTTTGTACATCACACCGGACATAGTTCATCGTATCTAATATGGCAAGACCAGCCGTGACAACACCCCCTGGAGAATTAATATAAATATAGATATCTTTCTCCGGGTTTTCAGATTCTAAGAACAAGAGTTGAGCACAGACAACACTGGCCATTCCATCTTCAACTTGTCCGTTTAGAAATATGATTCTTTCTTTCAAAAGTCTTGAAAAAATATCAAAAGACCTTTCGCCACGAGCTGTCTGCTCAATAACCATGGGGATTAAAGTATTCATAGGGGCATCTATATTATTAGAATTCGTACCAAAAGGCATTTATATATTTCCTTATAAAACGGTAAAGTCTCTGCTTTAAGATGGTTTTTTAACTTTCTTTACAGAAGTCTTTGAACTTTTTTCATCAAGATTCTGATCAGATTTTTTCGCATCCAAATTTTCATCATCTTCATCAATAACACGCATCAATTCATCAATGCTCACCATACGATCTTTCAGCTTTGATTTTTGAATAATAAAATCAACAACTTTTTCTTCAAAAATGGGGGCTTGCAAAGTCGTCATCGCATCCGGATTATTTCTGTAATACTCTATAATTTCTTTTTGATGGTCGGGATAATTCATCGCGTACTCATAAAGT
>CANMHY010000132.1 GCA_947497675.1 Alphaproteobacteria bacterium | reverse complement strand
CTAATGCAGGGACTTGACAAGATTACGGGGCGTGTTTTAACCATCGAGACAAGCGTCGGAAAGAGTATTAATTTTGGTCGTTTAAAGATTGTTGTACATCGATGTTATAAGGCTCCTCCTGAAGAAATTCCAGAAGCTATCGTGGATATCGACATTTTTGAAAAAACAGCTCTTTCAGGGGAGGAGGTATTGATTTTTAGAAATAAGATGTATGCGTCGAGTCCGGCGGTGTCAGCATTGGACCATCCTATTTATGATATTTGGGTTAAAGATTGCTTTTAGGGAGGATAACATGACAGAAACGAAACGAGCCCCGGTCTTAATTATTGGAGGAGGACCTGCGGGATTCACCGCTGCGATTTATGCGGCGCGCGCGAATCTTAAACCAATTGTTGTCATGGGAAATGAGCCAGGTGGCCAACTTATGGTAACAACGGATGTTGAAAATTATCCGGGATTTTCAGAAGCAATTCAAGGGCCTTGGTTGATGGAGCAAATGCAGGCTCAGGCCAAACATGTCGGGACCACGCTTATCCAAGATATGATTGAATCTGTTGATTTTTCTAAAAAACCTTTTATAGGTAAAGGAGAGTCTGGGACGACGTATGAAGCTGACGCTGTTATTATTGCAACAGGAGCCTATGCAAAGTGGCTTGATATCGAAAGTGAACGAACATATCGTGGGGCAGGTGTTTCAGCATGTGCAACGTGTGATGGGTTTTTCTTTAAAAATAAAAGAGTTGCAATAGTGGGTGGCGGGAATACGGCCGTTGAGGAGGCTCTTTTCCTGACAAATCATGCCACGCATGTGACACTTATTCATCGTCGTGATACGTTAAGAGCTGAAAAAATTCTGCAAGACAGACTTTTTAAACATCCTAATGTGAGTGTTTTATGGAATAAAGAAATTCAGGAAATTAAAGGAGATACGATTCCTCATCGGCGCGTGACAGGTGTTCGGTTAAAAGACACGATGACAGGAGAGGAAAGCACCCTTGATGTTGAGGGTGTTTTTGTTGCCATTGGACATAAGCCGATGACAGATATCTTTAAAGGACAGCTCGAGATGGATCAGGAAGGATATCTTTCAGTCCTTCCTGGAACAACGCAAACAGGAATTCCAGGGGTATTTGCCGCAGGAGACGTTGCAGATAAGATCTATCGTCAAGCCGTAACGGCAGCGGGGCTTGGGTGTATGGCGGCTTTGGAGGCCTTCAAGTACATACAAGAAAAAGAGTGAGATCGTGCTTTAAAAAATATCCATAAAGGTGAACGCGTATGAGAATGGATTGGGATAAGTTAAGAACATTTTATGCTGTTGTCCAAGCTGGTAGCTTTACGCAAGCAGGAGAAAACCTTTCATTAAGTCAATCAGCCATAAGCCGTCAAATTTTAGGTCTCGAAGAGTCTTTGCGCGTCTCATTGTTTCATCGTCATCCCCGTGGTCTGATTATGACAGAACAAGGTGAAGTTCTTTATACGGCTGTAAAGGAAATTTTTGCAAAACTTGCGATGACGGAATCTCTTATTACTGAAAATAAAGAACAGCCTCAAGGCACCTTAAAAGTGACAACAACGGTTGCGTTTGGGGCCCTATGGCTTGCCCCCCATCTTGACGAATTTATGGCTTTGTATCCAGATATTAAAGTTGATCTTATTTTAGATGATCGAGAACTTGACCTTACACGGAGAGAGGCCGATGTGGGGATTCGCATAATTCCGTCTCGGAGCCCTGAACTGGTTCAGCGAAAAGTAATGTCCTATGGGCTGAACATTTATGCAGCAGAGGGATATCTTAAAAAAAGAGGCGTGCCGGATAAACTTCAAGATCTAAAGGATCACTCCTTAATTTCTTTTAGCCAAGGGGGTGGAATTCATCCCGTCGAAGATATTAATTGGATTTTGAGCCTTGGTCTTCCTCGGGGGCATTTCCATGAGCCCTATCTCAGTATTAATAATATTCAAGGAATTATGATTGCGATTCAAAAAGGAATTGGAATTGGCGTATTGCCTGAATATTTGGTTTCTATTTTAAAAGAAAAAGCTGAAAATACCGATGAAAAACTCATTCGGATTCTTACCTCGGTCTCGACGCCTCAGGTTCAAGCTTATTATGTATATCCAGAAGAATTAAGAAACTCAAAGCGCATTGGTGTTTTTAGAGATTTTTTAATTGCAAAAATTGCGGAATGTAATTTGGTGGGAGCCTCCTCTTAACACGAAGATCTCTTTGATTTATCACCCCAAAAGAATATCATGATTTTTATGCATATATATCATGCATAAATAACTGTTGCGCTTTATTAAAAAATACATGTTTATAGGGAACACAGTTTGAAGCACTTAAGTTTCACGAGTTTTTACGAGTTCGGGCGCAATGCCTGAAACCGGGTTCTTCGGAACCCATTTACGTCTTTTTAGACGTAAAGCCTCCCTGTTTGACTTGGCCGGATCTTTCGAGATCCGGCCCTTTTTTTATCCATTCGGGATTAAGTTTTTTCAGAGATAGTAATCCAAAGCGTCAGAGCTTAATTTTATTTGAGCTTTGAGAGAAGATATAAAAAAACAGCGGAAAGATTTTTCCGCTGTTTTTTAGTAATTTTACAGACAAATTTTTAGCGCGGGAGTCCTAATCGTTTGGGCCTATTAATTCATTATTTTGTGATGAAACAGTGGATGATGAAGGGGCTGAAGCCGGAGTTCCAACATCATCAATTGTGCCTTCTTCATATAGCCTTTGCTCACGGGCTAAATCTTGCGAATCTTGATCTACTGGATTTTGCTGCGGTGCGGAACCATAACTATAAACCACTTCTTGAGTTGTTGTCGTGGAAACTGGTCCAACAACAGGAGTAACAGTCGAAGAATGAGCAGGTGCCGTCTTCGTTGAATGAGTCACAGGTGCTGTCTTCGTTGAGTGAGTTACAGGTGCTGTCTTCGTTGAATGAGTCACAGGTGCTGTCTTCGTTGAGTGAGTCACAGGTGCTGTCTTCGTTGAATGAGCTACAGGTGCTGTCTTCGTTGAATGAGCTACAGGTGGTGCCTTCGCGGGCGCAGCTTTATGAGGTATATTTCTGCTTGCAGAGGGTTTGCTCGGTGAAACCCTGGGTGCAGAAGGTTGGACCTTACCCTTTTGTGGGGCCGGTGTAGGGGAAGGATCCGTCTGTGTTGCAGACACAGGTGAAATTCCGCCTAAAACGAGAGCCCCAATAGATGCAAGAACGGTAGTTCTCCCTATTTTTGAAATAAGTTCGTGACGCATTTACATATCTCCATATTATTTATGATTTTAAGTTTTTATATTCCTAGACAAAAGAGGAAGGCAGTCCCGCCGCACTCCTTGTATACGTTCTTCTTAATGTTTTGATTTTTTTGATGATCACTTAATCAACCCATTTTCTACTTTTTTCTCTATGCTTCCAGTGTACATGTAGGAATTATGTTGTCAACATAGAATTTAGATGTGAGGGAATTTTTTTTAGAAGAAGCTACTTTGTTTGAAAGTCGTTAGCTGAAATCTTAATTGATTCATATGTAAATATTCGGTCAACCCCATTATTGAGAAGCTGAACTTTTCAATACTGATCTAAAATTCGAAGCTAAGGGGTATAAAAAAATCTCTTTAAAGGGGACGCTTTGAACGCCCTGAGGGCCGAGTTTACCGCGACCTTTTGTTCGGCCGACGTGAATCCAATTAGCAGCCTTATAACAGGTTCCCGC
>CANMHY010000131.1 GCA_947497675.1 Alphaproteobacteria bacterium | reverse complement strand
CGAATGAGACGGGCCGTTCCTTCAAGCGTTTTAAGGGCCACATTTCCCGTAAATCCATCTGTGACAACAACATCTACCGTTCCTTTGGCAATATCATTTCCTTCAATAAAGCCATAAAAATTAATGCCAGGATAATTTTTTAAATAATCAGCAGCACGCCTCAAAACAGGGCTTCCTTTAAGATCTTCTTCTCCAATATTCAAAAGACCGACACTTGGGTTTTCATACCCCAAAACATCCGTCGCAAAAACAGACCCCATAATTGCAAATTCAACGAGATTGAGCTCATCACACGCAACGTTGGCACCAAGATCTAACATCACTGTCTCTCCACCTCTTTCGGTCGGAAGATAGCTTGCAATGGCGGGACGGGAAATTCCTTTCACCGTTTTCAATAAAATCTTAGACAGTGCCATATAGGCACCTGTATTACCTCCAGAAATGACACCAGAAGCCTCTCCCTCCGCGACTGCCTTAATGGCAAGCGCCATGCTGGATGTTCGTCCAACACGCAAAGCTGCAGCAGGCTTCATGTCATCGTCAACAACCGTGTCTGTATGATGTATCGTAGAGGCAGCGTTAAGTTTTTTGTATTCCTTTAAAAGAGGAATCAGCTGTTTTTCATCTCCAAAAAATAAAAATTTTAGCCGCGGGTATCTTTCAAGGGCCAGATGGGCCCCTTCTACAACAACCTGAGGGGCATTAGCGCCTCCCATAGCGTCTAAAGCCAAGATCAATTCTTGATGTACATTCATTTGAATTTTTTGAACAATTTTTGCATCAGCATTCATGCGACAACCCAAACTTTTTGTTTGTGACACCCAAAAAGAAAACACAATCTGGTACTTCCTGTCTTAAAAACTGTAAGAATGGCCTTGTTCACAGGCTTAGTTTTACAAATCGTGCTCAAAAATCGCCTCAACGACATAACATTAACTTCTCGCTTTATTTTGGGAGACAATCTTGAGAGCACTCTTTAGATTGAATTAGCTCGCCACGGCAACTTCTTCAACTGTATCGCGTCCAGCATAATATCCACAAGAGGAACATACATGATGGGGTCTTTTTAATTCACCACAATGCGCGCACTCTCCATATGCAGAGGCTGTCAAAGCGTGATGAGAACGTCGCATATTACGACGTGACTGGGACGTTTTTTTCTTCGGAACTGCCATGATAAAACTCTTCTATCGAAATGCTAAAAAGATCTTTTAAAAGATCCCCAAACAACATTGGTTTTAAACCCTTGTTTGACGACCTCATACCATATGTGTCCCTCTGAATACATTAAAATCTATCTAAATGCAAGACCGAATACTTTTTTAAATAATCACCTTATCTTAAACTCTTTACACATCAACAATTTTTCTTTTTTTCATTCCTGAAAATAGGAAGATTCAGACCTTTGAATATAGAGGACGTGAGATCCTTCCCTAAAAAAAATAACACCTAAAATACTCCCTACACCCATTAAAAATACCAAGGTCATAAAGAGCACCCCAAGGACAGGAATAAGACTCAAAATACTTATGATTCCTAAAGATACCGTAAACATTAAAATATCACGTCCGAGAGAAACCTTCTTTTTTAAAGGCGTAAAAAGGACAAGCCATTGCGCAAAAATCCAAATGCCAATAATTTTTCCTAAAAAAAGAAGCGCACAATAAAAGAGCATAATCAGAAATGCAAAAGGAATGCCCACAAGGGTCAAACACATCAACACCCCAAAAAGGGGAATAAACACGAGTCCTACCAAACCAACGCCCAACGCACGACCAGGATTCTTAATTGCTGATTGTGTTAAATTTTGAAGCAAAAGAGGGGTGGCTCTATAAAAGAGAAAAACACACCCAATGGCCACAATCCAAACAAACAAAAACAAGGACAAAGACCAAAATGTTGAGCTAAAATCCCAATATTTTTGAACATCTTTCGTCATAATATCATCAACAAAACGAATGATTTTTGCCCAAAGCCCCCCCTCAAATATTTGCTCAAGATTAACCACCTCATCTGATTTCTTCGGATCAAAATAGCTGACCTTTCCCTTAATTTGAGCTTCTTTAGAAATTGTTACAGAGGATCCGTGAGGACAAGAAAACCCCTGTTTCAGGACGGCTTTATTTCCAACAATGATTTTGTGTGCATTCAACCTCAACGCACCCCCAACAACCCCATTAATATAAACTTTACGTGCCTTAATAAGGACGTCTCCAGAGAGATTTCCTTTTAAAAATACTTTTTGTGCAACAATTTTTGTCTGCCCTCCAACAAAAGAACTTGGCATAAAGTATACTTTTGAAGCAAAGATTTGAACATCACCTTCAATCACAGAATTTATGCTTATTCGATTCCCAATGACCTCAAAATCACCCTGCACAGGAGAAGAAACTGAAATGTTTTCCCCCAAGGCATTAAAATCACCAGAAACACCACTTTCTAAAATAATTTGAGATCCAATGACCGTTGTATCTGACGCATTGTCCTCTTTGAGATCAACATTAATCCCCATATGAACTCGTGATTCAGGCAAGCTCTGGATCTCAGAACAAAATCCAACACTCGTCATTCCCAACAAGAGGAGAAACCCGCTTATTTTAAAAAAACCCGCATAATTCTTTCTCTGATTTTTCATTTGCTTCCCTATCTAAAGACAAAATTTTAAATTCTTTCTTAATTTTCAAATAGGCTATTTTAAAAGATGTTAGAAGTTGATCTTTCTTTTCATAATTTTAAACATGAACAACCCTCCGCTTAAAAAAGAGCTAATCCAAATCATTTTTGGGACTTTTGATGGGTCTTCAGGAAAAACTTTTAACGATCTTGTCCAGCTCATCTTGCGTACAAAACCCTAAAACAACGGGGCTCTTAGGTTTTATATTGGTCATATTCCAGTGTGCTCTATTCCGAATGGCCACAATCGTGGCTTTTGTTGTTCTCACCAATTTTATAACATCGGCATCTGTTATAGAAGGGCATTGCTTTAAAAGCCATGCAATTGCATCTGGTCTTTCCCCCCGACGCGCTCTTGGCGTATATCGTGACCCTCTTGCAGCGTCTTGTCTTTTTCCCATCGCTCCTAAAAGAATCTCAGACATAGATGTTTGAATCTTCAGTTTTTCAACTGGATCTTTTTCGCACCGCTCAATCTCTTGTTGCGTCAATTGCCCCATAACAATTGGGCTTGCCCCCATCATCCCTTGGGAGGACTCCTCATTTGCGATGGCTTGCACTTCTAAGATATGAATTTCACAGAAATCAGCAATCTGTTGAAACGTCAGGGTTGTATTTTCAATTAACCAAATAGCTGTCGCCTTTGGCATCAAAGGACCTGTTGAAGGAGAATACAGAGACATAAATTTACTTCTTTCTTTCAATTTGAAAAGCGATAACTCACGTTGACACCCTCCTCTATCTTCAAGAAAAGAGGATTCCCAGGATTTAAGGACTTCCCTTTCCAAGAGTGGTTCCTGTTTTAGAGACTCTGTCTCACCGCTTTTAGCAGTAATTTGGGTCAACCATCTCTCCACAGGCTAACACGACATGCCCTGCCGCTTTAATCTAAAATGAAAAACTTTCATAATTTTCATGAATAGATTATAGGGAGGTCTGGACAAGAAATCAAGAGCGTGGGGAAAGAAAATCAGGGCCGTCTCATAAATTGCCAGAAGTAAGGCTATGAGGCGGCGTCAGAATATGGTTTTTATCGATTGAAATAATTAAATTATCCTC
>CANMHY010000130.1 GCA_947497675.1 Alphaproteobacteria bacterium | reverse complement strand
TCTTGATTTTTTCGGAGATCACCTTCAAACCCTTCATCCTTTTGATCCTCTCACACAACTTAAAAATAAAGAGTCTCTTTCAGAGCTTAAAATTACCCCCTCTCACGAAATTCTTTTGGATGAAACGTCCATTCGTCTTTTTCGAACACAGTACCGAGAACATTTTGGAGCCCCTGCCACTGAGGATGCTCTTTACAAAGCCATCACAGAAAAAAGGCTCTATCCAGGATATGAGCAATGGATGCCGCTTTTTTTTGACCACATGAAAAATCTCTGGGATTATTTAAAAGATCCTCTTCTCGCCTTTGAGTTTCAAGCCACAGAAAGTCTTCAAGCGACGGAAGAAAGCATCCAAGATCATTATGAAACGCGCCGACAAGATGTCACTCAAAAAACCTCCAAACACGCCTTTTCAGAGACTGAAGTTTATCGTCCTCTTCCACCCCAACTGCTTTATGCATCTGCCTCTGAGGTTCAAGACCTTCTTAAATCGTCAAAGACGCTTCAATTTACGCCTTTTCAATCCACTCAAGAGACCGACCTCGATGCGGACGGAAAACTTTACGACTGGAGCGCGCTTCGCTCTAAAATTAAAGCGGGTGTCCTTAAGGAAACAACGCTCTTTGAAGAAATTTCAAAAACCATTTCAACCCATCTTCAGAAAAAACAATCTCCTCTCATTCTTGTGGGGTATAGCCCCTCTTCTCTCCAAAGACTGAGCCATCTCTTAAAAGAACATTTCCCGTTTTCTTTTAAAGAAATTTCAACGCTCACGGAAATTGATCCTTCCGATAAAAATACCCTTTATGGCGTTGTTCTTCCGCTTGAACAGGGATTTGAAACCCCTTATCTCTCTTTTCTAACAGAACAAGATATTTTAGGTGAGCGTCTCATACGAGCCCCAAAAATCAATCGAAAAGCAGCTGATCAAATTTTAGAAGAGATTTCAAGCTTTAGGACGGGAGATCTTCTTGTTCATGTTCATCATGGTATTGGGCGCTATGAAGGGCTTCTTACCCTTGACATCAATGGCAGCAAGCACGACTGCCTGGAACTTTCATATGATGGCGGCGATAAACTTTTTGTTCCTGTTGAAAACATGGACATCCTCAGTCGTTTCGGATCCGAGGGAAGCGTCCATCTCCTCGATAAGCTTGGAAGTGCCCAATGGCAAGCCCGTAAAGCCCGCGTTAAAAAACGTTTAAAAGACATTGCTGAAAAACTCATGGCTATTGCAGCTAGGCGCGCTCTTGAGACGGCTCCCTCTCTCGAAGCCTCCCCCACTCTTTATGAGGAATTTTGTAATGGATTTCCCTTTGTTGAAACCGACGATCAGTTGCGCGTTTGCACGGAAGTTATAGAAGACCTTTCGAAGACAATTCCCATGGACCGCCTTGTTTGTGGAGATGTTGGCTTTGGAAAAACTGAAATCGCCTTAAGAGCCGCCTTTATTGCAGCCACAGCGGGCAAGCAAGTCTCTCTTGTCGCTCCAACAACCTTGCTTGCACGACAACATTTTAAAACATTTGAAGCCCGCTTTAAAAATACAAATCTTAAGGTTGTTGAGCTCTCCCGTCTCGTTCCTCCTAAGCAAGCAAAAGAAAATCACGCAGCTCTTGAAAAAGGAGAGGCGCAGATCCTCATCTCAACCCATGCGGCGTTTTCAAAGTCCCTCACGTTTAAAGACCTTGGCCTCCTTATTATTGATGAAGAACAACATTTTGGTGTCACTCAAAAAGACAAACTGAAAGAAAAATATCCCCCCCTTCATATTTTAACCCTAACAGCCACCCCCATTCCAAGAACCCTTCAGATGTCACTCTCTGGGGTTAGAGATTTAAGTCTTATTACAACGCCTCCCGTTGACCGGATGGCCGTTAAAACCTTTGTGATGCCTTTTGATGGGGTCACAGTTCGGGAAGCTCTTCTTCGCGAACACTTCCGAGGGGGTCAATCTTTTTATGTCGCTCCCCGTGTTGAAGATCTTGTTCCTCTGAAAACGCAACTTTCAAAACTTGTTCCTGAACTCAAAATTCTGTGCGCGCATGGTCAACTGAGTCCAAAGGCGCTTGAAGCCGTTATGTCCGCTTTTTATGACAAAAAATGCGATGTTCTTCTCGCCACCAACATTATTGAATCGGGTCTCGATGTCGCCTCAGCCAATACCCTCATTATCCATAAAGCAGATTATTTTGGTCTCTCTCAACTCTATCAGCTAAGAGGACGTGTGGGACGCTCTAAAGTCCGCGGCTATGCCTATTTAACCTATGCCCCTGGAAAACTGATCACAGAGAATGCCAAACGTCGCCTCACAGTTCTTGAAACGCTCGATACGCTTGGCGTCGGGTTTAGCATTGCAAGCCACGATATGGACATAAGGGGCGCTGGAAACCTTGTCGGGGAAGAGCAATCTGGACACATTAAAGAAGTTGGCATTGAGCTATATCAGCATCTCCTAAAAGAAGCCATTGAGGCTCTTAAATCTGGAGACGAAGCATCCTTTAGAGAAGACAGAGCCTCTGCTCAAGTATCCTATGAAGGCGCTGTCATGATTCCAGAGACGTATGTCTCTGATCTTTCTTTGCGGCTTTCTCTTTACAAACGACTCTCAAATTTAAGAGATGATGCAGAAATCAAGCTTTTTGCGGATGAACTCATGGATCGGTTTGGGCTCATTCCAAAACCTGTTCAGAATCTTCTAGATGTAGTCGGATTAAAACGTCTTGCTGAAAAGGCTGGACTTGAAAAGGTTGACATTGGTCCAAAAGGGGTTGTTTTAGCGTTTTACAAAAACATCTTTAAAAATCCCGTTGGGCTTGTGGATCTTTTGAACAAAAGCTCAGGCTCCTTAAAGCTCAGACCCGACCACAAGCTTTTCTTTGTCAAAGGATGGACTCATCAAAAGAATCGCCTCCAAGATGTGAGAGAGCTTCTTACAAGGCTTGGGGAACTGGCTCAGAGAGAGGGCGTTTAGGTTTTTTTACGTGAATAAAGTATGTTTTGAGTCGGGAATCTTCCGAAGCTTAGGGAAGACTCCCGATATTAACGAGTATTATTTTTTCTTAATTTTTTCTTGAGAGGCTTGCTTATCTTTATCAGTTACGTCATCTGCTTTCTCTTGAGTTTTAGAGGAAGCTGAACTTTCAGTTGGTTTATGACTTGTAAGAATAGAGCTCGCTGTATGATGCAAAGGAGCGCACGTTCCAGTTACAGTATATAGAGGAGGGTGGGCCTTGGTTAGCTCATTCACATGAGCTAGTCCTTCCCGTGTAAGAATAACATGGGCACTTCCTGGATTTTGAGTGGGAGCATAATGCATAATACCAGTACCTTCAGTTTGCGCCAATTGATGCAATTGATCAGAATGATCTTGAGTCAAACCGTCCAGCACCCCTGTCAAAAACACTGAATGACCTTCAATGAGATCATAATTGTTAAATATAGGTCCTCTTGTACTTATATCAAGTCCTTGTGAAACAACCTCTCCTTTTACCCCCTGAAAATGAACAAAAAGAGTCGGTATCATCACATCCGTCTCTTGTGCTATGCGCCCTCCTGGAACTGATCCAAACCATGCTTTTGCACCAGAAGTTGTCTCTATCTCTTTTGGGTGCGGCTGATTTGTAACGACGATAATCTCTTGTTTTGTGCGTTTTTTTAATTTAAAATTTGATGTTGGATGAGAGGAAGGTTTTTGTATTGGGATTCATAATTTCTTAAAAATTCTTGCTTCTCATGAAATTTCCAATAATCAGA
>CANMHY010000129.1 GCA_947497675.1 Alphaproteobacteria bacterium | reverse complement strand
ACAATATTTCTTTTAAACATCTCTATACCCGTTGGTCTCTTGAAGAGATCTCTTCCAATGAAACCCGTGTCGATTTTTATGTCGACTTTTCCTTGTCGTCATGGATCCTTAATAAAATGATGGAAAGTGTTTTTGATAAAGCAAGCAGCACGATGGTTAAAGCCTTTAAGAAACGGGCTCACGCATGAATGACATTTTCTCTGTTCTAAACAAACGCTGGCACATAAAAGAATCAGATGAAAAGCGGACGCTTTTTTTAGAGCAACGGCTTAATGTACCAGAGCAAATCGCAAGACTTCTCTCAAACAGAGGGCTTTCAACGCCTGAATCCGCTCAAAAATTCTTAAATCCAACCCTTAAGGACTCTCTTCCAGATCCTTTTATTTTTAAAGATATGGAACGGGCTGTTTTACGCCTTGAAAAAGCACTTCTCGAAAATGAACCTATTGTTCTTTATGGAGATTATGATGTTGACGGCGCAACATCCTCAGCTCTTTTTAAAAAGTTCTTTGATGCCCTCGGAGCCCCCTCCCATCTTTATATTCCAGATCGCCTAAAAGAAGGATATGGTCCTAATATTTCTGCTTTCGACTCTTTTTCTAAAGCAGGGATCAAACTGGTTCTTACCCTTGATTCTGGAACCACTGCCTTTGAGCCTCTGGCCTATGCCGCTGAAAAAGGCATGGATGTCATCGTCATCGACCATCATATCTCAGAGCCTAGCCTCCCGCCTGCTTTTGCGATCATCAATCCCAATCGCTATGACGAAGACCTTCATACAAAAAAGGACTATGGGAATCTTGCTGCTGTGGGGGTCAGTTTTTTGACCCTGGTGGCCCTGAATCGACATCTCCGGGAAAAAAATCTCTATGTCCAAAAGTTTCCGAAAGAACCTGATTTACGCCTTTTTTTAGACCTTGTTGCCCTCGGGACTGTTGCCGATGTTGTTCCTTTAACAGGACTTAATCGAACATTTGTCGCGCAAGGCCTTAAAATCATGAAAAAAAGGACCAACATCGGCCTTAAAGCACTTTCAGACATTGCAAAATTGAATGAAAAACCCGAAGCTTATCATGCTGGATTCATTTTAGGCCCTCGTATTAACGCTGGAGGACGCGTGGGTGAATCTTCTCTCGGAGCACACCTTCTTTCAACCGAGAATCCTGAAGAAGCGCGCATGATTTCTGAGAAACTACATGATCTCAATCAGACCCGTCAAGAAATGGAAAGCGTTATGCTCCAGCAAGCAATTTCCAAGGTTGAAACACTTCTTCAAACAAGCCCTCTCCCGGCTGCTCTTATCGTGGCAGACGAAACATGGCACCCCGGTATTATTGGAATTATTGCAGGACGCCTTAAAGATCGCTATGATCGTCCTACATGTGTCATTGCCCTTGAAAATGGCATTGGAAAAGGCTCCGCACGCTCTCTCTCCATTGTTAACTTAGGACAGTTAATTCAGCAAGCAAAAGGCTTAAATCTCCTCGTGAATGGCGGCGGACATTTCATGGCAGCAGGATTCACAATTGAAGAGGCAAAAATAAAAGAGTTTGAAACTTTTTTAACAGAAAAAATTTCTAAAATACTTGAAGCGTCAAATTATAAGCCAACCCTAAATGTGGATGGAAAACTTTCTCTCGAAGCCATTACAGTTGATTTTTTAAAAATCTTAGAACAAATGGCCCCGTTTGGAATGGGAAATCCAACCCCACGTTTTATGATTCCTTATTTAAGAATTATGAACACCTCTCTCATTCAAAACACCCATATCCGGTGTACCTTGAGATCAGAGACCGGAAAAAGACTTAATGCGATTGCCTTTCGAGCCCTCAATACACCGCTCGGGGAGGCCTTGATGGATGCAAAAGATCGTCCTTTTCATTTTGTGGGAACGTTCCGATTGGACACGTGGAACGGTCAAGAGAAAATTCAGATGACGATTGAGGACCTTGCCCCCATTTCCTGAAAAGTTACTTTTCTAATTTCTCTTTATTTGTTCATAAATTTTGAATATGTGTTCTCTCATTTTTATATTTACTCTGGCTAAAGATACATTTATGACTGTTGTTGCAACTGCTAAAAAGCAAGGTGTAAATGTTTATATTATCCATATGATCTATTACTCAAAAACACGAGATGCCTTCTCTGACGACTTTAATAAAGATGTCTTGTAACTCAGATCGATTGAACAATCCTGTTTATTTTTAACTAAAGGGAAATTGAACCAAATGACAAGCGAAGAAGAACTCCGTCTAAAACTGCGTAAAATTGAAGCTCTGTTTGAAGGAGCAGGAACAATTGGTGAACGCGACGCAGCTGAAGCTGCGCTTGAGCGCATCAAAGCAAGACTCAGACAAACCTCAGAAACGGAAAAATCTCTCGAGTATACCTTTACGTTTCAAGATCAATGGTCGAAGAAGTTATTTATGGCTCTGTGTCGTCGCTATTCCTTAAGTCCTTATCGGTACGCGCGTCAAAGATATACGACCGTCATGGTACGCGTCCCAAAAACTTTCGTCGATGATGTTTTGTGGCCGCATCATGAGGCACTCAGCAAGGAATTGAACCAATATCTTGAGGAAGCGACAGCAAAAATTATTTCTGAAGAAATCCATCGCGATACAACAGAGGCCCAAGAAATCGTCCAACTTTTAGAAGTGAGTTAAAGGGTAGCGTTTTATAACGAAACACTCCTTTACCTAAATTTTAAGAGAGATACGAAACGTTCTTTAACTGAAAAAAGTTACACGGAAAACATGGCTTTTAAATATAACAAGACCCTCTATATTTTTTCGTTTAAAAAATCTCTTCGGACATTGTCTAGAGGTTACCTCCTGCCTTTCGGAATTTTTCTGTCTTTTAATTTCTGTGGAGAAGCACATGCTCTTCCCATTATCAGTAAAGCTGAAAACACCCTCCCTTCTCTTCTGTCGGATAAGAGACCTCTGTCCCGAGACCAAGCAAGTTCTCCTCCTCAACCGCAATCGACTCAGGAGCCCCAAGACGACAACGTTACCTCCGAAATGCTCTCGTCCCAATTAGCAGTCGATCTTCAAAACCAGGTTTCGCGTTATGACGCCCTTGTTGAACAAGCAAAAATCCTTAAACAAGACTGGGATAATACTGGATCTCTCATATCATTGAATCGTTACAATGCCCTCATTCGGGACATTCAAATGATCAATGATTCTTTAAAAATAATGGGAGGCTGCACGTTACCGAATCTGCCTCTCTTGACACTCAATCAAGCTGAAGAATTTTCAAACATCCTTGAAGAAGATCTCTTAGAGACTGACAAAAAAGCCTTAGAAAACTGGTCCTCAGAAGAAGAAAAGTTGGTTACCCCCCCTATCGAAAAGACACAAGACCTCCCCGTTGATACTTTCCAAGCGTCCCAACTTTCAGGATATGATGGAGAACATGTTGGCACCCAAAAAGCTCTAGATTGATGCAAAATAGTCTCTTTTAACCCCTCAAAAAAGTGGTTCTTCTCCCTTTTTAAAGAAAATAGACTGTTCTTAGGAACACGGCCGTCTCATAAATATCGAAAGTAAGCCTATAAGAAGAGATCAGAATATGGTTTTTACCGATTGAAATAATTAATTTTTCCTCATTTTTTTCTTGACTTATAATAGCTGCTCATCTAATATTATTGGAATGAGCAGCTATTAAAGGAGACCTATGATGAGTTACCCAGAGTGGACAAAAAAACTAAGACAAACCGGCACCTCTGTCGTTTTTAAGCAGGGAAAATACTATCTTTATGAATACTCAACCG
>CANMHY010000128.1 GCA_947497675.1 Alphaproteobacteria bacterium | reverse complement strand
ATATGAAAGAGTCTCTGAAATACAAACAGAGCGACAAAGCTCCCTAAAAAAGGCATCATAATATCAAGTGAAAGTATATTTTTGTTAAAAAAATGAAACTGATGAAGATCAAGATTAATAAATGTCTGTGTTAAAGATGACATCATACTCATCAGCATCATAATCAAGAGAGAGAAATAAAAATCTTTCTCTCTTTTTATTCCAAAGTTTTTTAAAACCTGTTGATAGAGACCAATAGGATGATTCATCATTTTTTTATATTTTTTTTCATTTATTAAATTCTTTTTTTTCGTTATAGATTAGGACATGAACAAGTTATGATACAAACTAGACGGACCTTTAAGAATTTTGACGCTGTTTCTTAAAATGGTCAAGGGGCTAAATAGAATTCAAACATGTTTCTACTTTTTTCTTTTTAAAAAAAGAGCTCTCCCTATGATACGCTCACCTAAATATGCCCAAATATACTGAGAGGTTAAAAATTTTATGTGTGGATTTACAGGTTTTTGGAGCCGTTCTCCTTTGGCAAGAGAGTCTCTTGAAAAAACAGCCGCGTTAATGGCCCGTGAGATTTCTTTTAGAGGCCCCAATTCAACTGGATTTTGGACAGATGAAAAAAATGGGCTTGTCTTTGCTCATTTGCGTCTTGCCATTATTGATTTAAACGATACTGGGAATCAACCCATGATATCGCCTTCCAAACGTTTCATCATCTCTTATAATGGAGAAGTCTATAATTATGGGGTTCTTAGAAAAGAGCTCAAAGAGAGAGGTGTTTCTTTTAAAGGATCTTCCGACACAGAAGTCATGCTTGCAGCAATCGAAGCCTGGGGACTTGAGGACGCTCTTTCAAAATTTATTGGCATGTTTGCCTTTGCACTTTGGGATACGCAAGATCAGCGTCTTTTTCTTGTCAGGGATCGCCTTGGTGTAAAGCCTCTTTATTATGGGATCATCAATAACGTTCTTTTTTTTGGGTCCCAACCCCGAAGTTTTATGCCCCATCCTCTTTGGCAAAGCACCCTTAATCAGAACGCTCTTTCAGATTATTTTGTTTATAGTTACGTTCCTGGAACCGAATCTATTTTTCAGGGTCTTCAAAAAGTTGCTCCTGGCCATATCGTCTCTATAGACGCAAGCTTTACACCTAAAATCTCCTGCTATTGGAGTTTGACAGAAAAATATCATCAGGGTCTTAAAAAACCCTTAAAGCTTTCTGAAACAGGCACCATTGATCGCTTAGAGAGTCTCTTGAAAGATGCCGTCAAGCTCCGGATGATCTCTGATGTCCCCTTAGGGGCCTTTCTCTCAGGAGGGATCGACAGTTCCCTCGTGGTCGCGCTCATGCAAAAACAAAGTACAAACGCTGTTAAAACCTTCTCGATTGGATTTTCAGAAGACAGTTATAATGAGGCTCCTTTTGCAAAGAAAATTGCGAAACACCTCGGAACAGATCATTTTGAATATATTCTGAGAGAGAAAGATGCTTTAGATATTATCCCTAATCTCCCTGAATTTTATGATGAACCTTTTGCAGATTCTTCTCAGATCCCGACCTTTCTTGTCAGCAAAATGGCCCGAGAGCACGTCACAGTAAGTCTTTCAGGAGATGGCGGAGATGAATTTTTTTGCGGATATACCCGCTATGGTGTTGGAAATTCACTTAAAAATCTCCTCAGATTCTTTCCCATCTCCCTTCGCCCCACGCTTTCAGCTCTCTTGCGCGTCGCTGCAAAACCGCATCTCGAAAAGCTTGTTCAAATTTTTTCTTCTCAAACCCATCTCTCCCATAAGCTCAACAAACTTTCTGATCTTATTATGATGCAAAGTCCTTTCGAGATTTATCATTCCCTCCTCATTCATTTTTCACCGAAAGAAGCTCAACTCATTACAGGACATCGCGCTTCTTTTAGTGAAAGTCTTAAGAAGATATTTTCAAGCGCACAAAATTTTACAGAGGCCATGCAATTGACCGATATTTCGTTGTATCTTCCCGATGACATTCTTACAAAAGTGGACAGGGCCAGCATGGCGCATAGCTTGGAGGCAAGAGAACCCCTTCTCGATCACCGCATTGCAGAGTTTTCCTTTGCGCTCCCTCTTTCTTTAAAATTAAAACAAAACCAAGGAAAATGGATCCTTCGGCAAGTTCTCAAGCGCTACATTCCGGAATCTTATTTTGATCGTCCCAAGCAAGGATTCGGACTTCCAATTGACCAGTGGCTTCGCGGAGACCTCAAAGACTGGGCAAACGAGCTTCTTTCTCTAACAGCGTTAAAAGATTCAGGACTTTCAAATGCGCTGCCCATTCGCAGGAGGTGGGAAGAGCATCTCTCTCAAACCCACAACTGGCATTATTCTTTATGGGGTGTTCTCATGTATCAATCTTGGCATCAACGTTATTTTAAAAACAACCCTTTTCAAAAGCCCTAAAAGATGTTGTCTCGCCCTATTTGGCGGCTCATTTAAACGCAACTTCAACGTCTTTTCCTGTGAAAGCAAGACCGATCGAGATGACTTTTTCCACATTCTTGTATGCTTTAATTTTAGAAAGGTACGCTTTTGTCTCTATTTGATCCAAGGCCGTCTGTGCAGCCGTTTTTAAATTTTCTTGCTTGTTTGCAATTTTATACTCTAAAATAAAAGCAATCTGATAGGGAGATGTTTCTTTAGGAATGATGAGAAGATCCGCACGCCCGGCCCCAGTTTCACGTTCCTTTTCGACATAATAATCCTCATTCACACTGCTTGCAAAAAGACCCCACATAAATCCATTATAAAGAACTTCTGCTTGCTTTCCTGAATCAAAGTAACTTGCGGAGGCTTCCAAATAAGATTTGAGAAGATTTATGAATTTTGGAACATCTCCCGAAAGGAGGTCGCTTACAAAAGCTCTGTATTCTCTAGAATCTGCCTTAAACTTACTTTCGACCCAACTCACAAGAAAGGTCATAAAGACACCTCTGACTTCTCGATTGGGGATTTTAACACGGCAGATGTAGGTAATCCCATCGAGCGCTTGTTTTACACTTTCTGCCGTAACATATCCCGAAAAGAGCAAAAGATTATAAAGCGCATTCGGGGATGATTTGATATCTGCAAACACCATTTTTGGATCCGCCAACATCTCGACACTTCCGCCCTCAATGAGGGTTTGAATTTCTGACTGAAACTTATCAAGAATAAGAGCACGTTCCAGTAAAGCCGTGCTTGCCGTTCCCACCCAATAGGCTTTAAACTCTCCGTCATTGTTAATGCAGTTCATGATGGACCACGGATTATAAATCGTGAGACCACCGATGTTGTATCCATTATACCAAGACTTTAGAGCGAGAGCTGTTTCTGGGTTTTTATCGAGTTTAGATTTATGGAGCAAAGTGTTCACTTCACCCTCGGTAAACCCAAAATGCTCTGCATAATTTTTATCTAAGATCGAATCCTCTCCAAAATTATTGACCCCTGAAAAAAGATTTGCTTTGGCGACGCGCAAAATTCCTGTGACCACGCCCTTTTCAAGATAGGTATTCCCTTTAAGAGCTTTACCGAAAATTCCTTTGAAGAGCTCTAACACATCTTGAAAGTATGTCTCTTCTTGGACAGAAAGAGTATCTCGTGCCAATTGAAGAGCATACCAATCATTCAATGGCGTATCATATTCATCGATCAGAATGAAAACTTTTTGACTAAAATGCGTCGAGAGCATTTCACTTAAATAAAAAATACTATTTGTAAGCTTTGCAAGATCAATATCTTCTGCAATAAATTTTTTAAAGCGCGTTTTTTGCCCCTCTGAAAGCTTATCACTCAAGAGAAGATATTCATGTTTT
>CANMHY010000127.1 GCA_947497675.1 Alphaproteobacteria bacterium | reverse complement strand
GGATTCCAAAAACAATAACAGCCCTATCTGGAGATGAGGCGAAAAGTTATTTAAAATGTATGGATACGCTCGAAGATAATGACGATGTCCAATCGGTTTTTGATAATGGAGATGTTCCAGAGAGTTTGATGGCAGAACTTGTGTGATGGATAACAGAAGAAAAGAAACTATTTTATTAAGATGTTAGGAATTTCCTGTTGAATTTTTGTCCAAAGAACAGAAAGATTTTTTTCAAAACATTAAGAGTGACCAAAGCACTCTTCCACAGGCGTCAAATAAGATTGAGTTCTGGATTAAGGCAGCAGAGCAAGGAGATGCAGAAGCCCAATATAATCTTGGAGTTATGTATCAAAATGGAGATGTCGTGGATAAGGATCTCCAAAAAGCATTTGAATTTTATGGAAAAGCAGCGGAACAAGGAGTTGCAAGAGCTCAACGCAATTTAGGGCTAATGTATATAAATGGAGAGGGTGTTGATCAGGATGCCAAAAAAGCGTTAGAGTTTTGGACTAAAGCCGCTGAGCAGGGAGATGCCGAGGCTCAAGATAATTTAGGGCTTATGTATTATAAGGGAGAAGGTGTCTCTAAGGACGATGAAAGAGCTGTAGAATTGTGGGCTAAAGCAGCTGAACAAGGACTTGCATCAGCTCAACGATATTTGGGATTAATGTATGCAAGTGGAGACGAGGTCTCTAAGGACACTGAAAAAGCGTTAGAGTTTTTGACTAAAGCCGCAGAACAAGGAGATGCAGTGGCTCAATATTTTCTTGGAGCTATGTATTATAAGGGAGAAAGCGTCGTTAAAGATATTGAAAAAGCTTTAGATTTATACACGAAAGCCGCTGATCAAGGAATTACGGAAGCCCAATATAATTTAGGAATTATGTATCAAAAGGGAGAAGGCGTTACACAAGATCAAATGAAATCTTTTGATTTTTACATGAGAGCTGCAAAACAAGGGCATCCTGATGCACTTAACATTCTCAAGCAATTGGCATCTTAACGAAATAACCCAAGAAGAATTAAGGAGAAATGATATGTACTCTGAGCAAGGACTCTTGGATGATTCCAATCCTGATATTCTCTTAGAGAAGCAAGATAACCTGTTCGTGAGAATTTCTGTTCCTGATAGAGGGATTGTTTCGTCAAACCAAAATCGGATTGAGAGAATAAGCACTGTTCTTGAACAAAGAGAAATATATGAGGTGCCGTGGGGACCAAAGATTTATATTGGCCTTTATAAGAATTGCAAGGTTTTTATGGCAAGTGCTCCTGTGGGAAGTGGTTCAGGATTGATGTTTACAGAGCTTTATTCTGCAGGAGCTCAGTATATTGTGCGATATGGCTCTGATGATCTTAAAAGCCCAGAACCGACGGAAAAAAAATTGATAAAAATCATTGATGAAACCGATAATCTCTTCGGATTTGAACGCGCAAGTGGTCTTGATCCGAGTGCGTGTGGGAAAACAATATTCGCGTCTTCAGAAATCATTTCAGCGCTCAATGAAGAAGCCTTGGAAAGAAATCTTTTTGTTGAAAAAAGAGTCTGCCATCATCTTGAAAATTATCATGCTTTAAGAACCCCTGAAAAGTTCTCACCAAAAAGAAGAGAAGCGCTTGAAAATCAATTGAAAGCCCTCAAAAGAGACGATAAAAAAGAGAGTTTCGATATGGAAAGTGCTGTTTTATTTAGGGTGGCCAAAGATTTTAAGAGACATGCCGCGGCAGTTTTACAAACCGTTGATAAAGAAAATAAAAACCAGGGTCCTTATGAAGGCAAGAATAAAGCACAAGCTCTCGAGATGGAGACTGTTTTTACGGATTATGTTCTCTCGGCGTTGCTGCGTCTTAAATGCAAATGATTTTGAAAAATTCATACATGTTTCTCAGTTTTCTTTGAGGACAGAAATTAGACTAAAAGCAAAAATATTTTTTGGATCTTAAAAAAGTAAGAATTTCACTTTGTCTTTGATTCTATCATATTTTTGTCGTGATGTGAGAAGACTCTAGGGCATCAAGGATACTTTCCACCTGCTCTTCGCATCGTGATATCTCTTCTGAAGGTATGCCTGTCACTCCCCTGTCACGTTTGAATCTAATGCCCTGCGATCCGTCTGATCCGATGGTCAAGCAGTCTTGGAGGGATTCTAGAATTTCAGATTTAAGAGGAAGGGGAAAAGGCAATGAGAGAGATGAAACAAGGGCTTCCATATTGGAATTTTCCAAATTTTTCACAACCTCAAACATCTTACTTTGATTGCAAAAGTATCCTTGAAGAGGAATCGGAAAAACTTTTTCAGCCAAAAAAATCAACCGGGCTTGTGCTTCAAGAGAGAGGGGCTGAAGATTTTCTAATAACACTTTAATATCACGGACAATTTTAATATTCCACTTATTGTTAAGGCGCCCTATGGTTTCAAGAACCTGCTCTATATCAGAGATGCTTTTGAAAGTTTCTGAGAGCTCAAGTTTTCCGCCAACAGAACACTCTTCTTTTCCTTCACAAAATCTAAGAACTGAAGATACTATGAAATCTCTTTTCTCAGGATCAATACTCTTTAAAATTTGACACCCTTTTCTCAAAACATTTTTGGCATTTTGATATCCAATAACGCCCGGAGTTGCTTCAATTATTCTTGCAAAATTTTGGATGGTATTCAACCGGTCTAAAGAGGGGATAGTCATGAGTATCTTCATCGTTGCTTCAAATCCTCCCTCTTCATGACGGTCTGGATACATTTTCTTCTTATCCCAAAAAGGGTGCGTTTGATAAGTTTGATGCTCTAGGACAGGTCTAAAGCCTTTTTGTTCTACGATGGGACCCATAGCGATCAGCAAACTCTCACGTTCCTCAAGGGGCATTTTCTTAAGATCGACCATGAATGAAACACCCGAATATTCCCGTGAAGAAAATAAAATCTTTAAAAGAGGAAGCATCAATACCCTCTCTTGGGGTAAAAGGGCCACAAAATGGGAGGCTATATTTCTAACACCATAGGAAACGAGGTCATCATGGAGGCTGATGCGCAATTCTCTCCAGTCTCTCATTATGTTTTCTCTTAGAGAGGGATCTACTTGGGCCAATGCGACGAGAGCGTCAAGGTCATACTTATCTCTCTCAAAAAAGGAAAAAACAAAGGTTGGAAAACTTTTGCGTGACGTAACATCTAAGGCCCCAATATCAGTAATCAATTTTCCAATCGTCCAACATCTTTCTAAGGAAGGTATAAGCTCTTTTAGAACCTCTACGACGCTGGGTCTTTCAGTAGGTGCAATCAAACGAAAACTTGCCCAAGTCTGTACTTTTTCGGAAAGAGACAGGTTTGCTCCAAATTCTACCGCATGGCTCATGCTTTCTGGATCAATTTCTGATCCATGGGCTGCTAAAATTGACATCCACGATAAATGAGGTATTTGCCAGTAATGTGTTGACATATCAACTGATCGATCTTTTTCTGGGGCGCTTTCCAAAAAAATCTGAGCAAGAGAAAGAACGTTGGACCGAGACGCAACAGGTGTTTGAATGATATTACGGACAAAGTTCATTTTGTTGTCAAAAGACAAACTTTTTCCAACAGCCGTATTCATGAATAAAGAGAGGCCACTTTTGTCGTCATTTGAGAGAGGATCATACGCTGCAAGTTCTTGTCCGAAATAGGATATAGAACGCCCATTTGAAAATTCGAGAGGTTGATCTCCAGCAATGATTGTCAATGCATCTATTGCATGGGCTCGGTGAACGCTTGGAAGGGTCGCAATGACTTTAATGAGAGATACTTTATCAAAATTTGGCTTCAAAAGACGCCTGTATCTTTGAGCATTTTGAGAGATGCTTTCACATTCT
>CANMHY010000126.1 GCA_947497675.1 Alphaproteobacteria bacterium | reverse complement strand
GGTTGAATTCTATTGTTCAAGCTGCAAAACGTAAGGCTCGGGGATATAAATTTGAGCACTTTAAAACCATCGCTTTTTTGCTCACGGGAAAGTTCGATTTCTCTCTCATTAATCCACATCTACCCACTCGTTTAGCATAAGAGCCGTTTGATTCTAAGAAGAAGCAGGGAGTATTTTTTTCTTTAATTCTGAATAGACACGCGTAATATTACAAAAATCTTCCACAGAAAGATTTTCAGCACGAAGCGTTGGAAGTATCCCTGTTTTTTCAAAAAGAAGGTCTAAGGAGACATTTAAATTCTCTAAACTCGATCGAATCATTTTACGGCGCTGTGAAAAGGCTGTTTTTAAAACAAATTCTAAATCATCTGAATCAGCCGGATATAATGGCGTTTGGTACGGTGTTATTTCAACAACACTTGAGAAAACTTTTGGAGACGGCCAGAAAGCCTGAGGTGGCAGTGTTAAAACAGATCTTACTTTACAGAGCCATTGAACTTTAACCGAGAGCCTTCCATAATTTTTTGAATGCGGCAAGGCTACAATTCTATCGGCAACCTCTTTTTGGAACATTAAAATAAATTTATGGAAAGCGGTTGGATGGCTAAGCCACTGCATTAAAAGAGGCGTTGCAATATTATAAGGTAAATTTGCTATGATATAACGCGGCGGCTCCCCAAGAGTCTGAAGAGGTATTTCGAGAGCATCTGCCTCTCTTAAAATCAAACGCTCTGGATAAATGTCTTGAAGAGAAGAAAGAGCTTTTAAGGCACGTGGATCTTTTTCAATTGCAATAACTGAAAGCGCTTCAGTTTCAAGAAGAGCCCGTGTAAGTCCTCCAGGACCAGGACCAATTTCGATCACTGTTGCTCCCTTTAAAGATCCAGCAGCCT
The DNA here is from genome assembly GCA_947497675.1 of Alphaproteobacteria bacterium. Classification (GTDB taxonomy): domain Bacteria; phylum Pseudomonadota; class Alphaproteobacteria; order 16-39-46; family 16-39-46; genus 16-39-46. Next base: position 2,987 of record CANMHY010000126.1, on the reverse strand, counting down.
TTACAATTTTACGTGTGATATTCAAATCCAAGAGAAAATTTTGTCCGAGTGAACGCTTGGCCCACAAATCTGACGATTTAATGACATCGCGAAGCGAAGGAAGGTTCATTGAGATAAAATTATTTTAAATACGTGTTTCAATAAATGCTGCTCGACGAAGGTCTTTCAGGACGCGTCGTGCAACAAGCTCTAATTTTTGATTCATGATTTTCTTTTGGATAATGTCTTTGTCGGGGAGAACCCCTTCCTGAACATCTGCTTCCGATCTTTTGCAAACCATTATAAAACCAACGCCTTGTTCTGTTGATACAACTTGAGACGGCGTGTCTAAAGGCAGATTTTTAATCAGATTTTGAAGAGGGAGAGGGAGCCTGTTTTCAGGAACATTAAGAATAGACTCTACTTGACCGTTTATTTTTTCAGCTAAAGATTCAAGATTTTGACATGTCGGGGATTCTTTTTTGAGAGTTTCCACATCATTTCTTGCTTTAAGAACAGCTTCTTCAGATTTGTCTGCAAAAAGACTCATCATCAACTGCTTAAAATCAACCATACTTTGCTTTGATTCTCCATCCTTTTCAACATTTTGCACATAAAAAATATAAATCCCTTCTTTTGTCACAATAGGGTCACTTATCATTCCCTTCTGTAACTTTGAAAGAGCTTGATCTAAGGTCTCTTTGAGTTGACCTTGTTGAACCCATCCGATATCGCCTCCTTGAGCTGCTGAAGGGGCCTCAGAAAACTGGCGTGCAAAAATGTCAAAGCTCGCTCCATTCCTTAAATCTTTAACAAAATCATGTGCCGCCTTTAGAACATCTTTTTCTTTCGAAGGCGTATCTATGGAAAGAAAAATCTCAGAAACGCGTCGTTGAGGCTTGTCAATGGACTTCGAAATCGTCCTAAGAGTATCATCAACTTCTTTATCTGATACATTCACCGTTGGTCCATAAGCATCCACAATAAATCTAATCCACGAAATATTTGCATTAACTTGCTTTTCGAGAGTCTGAAAAGGAATATTATTACTTTCAAGGAGGATTTTTAGTTGGTCTTTGGGCATATTGTTGCTCTGCTCAATATCCGAGATAGATTGCATAATATCTTCAGGAGAAATTTTAATACCATTTTTAGCAGCTTCTTGAATTTGTAACTCCTCATCAATAAGCGTCTTTATAAGTTGTTTTTTTAAGTGCTGAATAGCTTCTTCAGTTTTTGGAATGGAAGAGGCGATTAAAACAAGATCAATTCGATTATTTAAGTCAGATATTGTAATAATTTTATCATTAACAACAGCTGCAATTGTGAGTGTATTGTTTTTACTGCTTTCTTGGGCAAGACAAAAATTTGAAATTAAGATAAAAAAGATACTAAAAAACCAACTAAGACTTTTTATATTCAGGAAAAATTTCATTTTTAAGCTCTATTCTCACTTTGTGACAAGGTAAAAAAAATATAATTTTTTTTCTAAATAAGGTATATCTTTCCTTTCTCAAAAGAGCAATGTATAAGTTCTTGAAGATGGAAAGTTAATTTAATTTTTGAAGGATTCTGAATGATTCTTTACCGGTACTTTTTTAAGAATCTCCTTTTTTCAATTTTATCCCTTAGTACGATCTTTATTGGGATATTGTTGCTGACGCAATCTTTACGATTTGTAGAAGTCGTTATTGCACATTCTGATGCGAGTATTTTTAAAAATCTTTTTAAATTTTTTTCGTTCCTCCTGCCGGATATCATTGCTCTCATTCTTCCTTTCAGTCTCGTTTTCTCAGTTTTGTTTATTTATAATAGATTGTTGTGGGATCGAGAGTTAACGATTATGAGGGCCATTGGAATGAGCAATTTAAATCTTGCTCTTCCTGCAGTTGGTCTTGGGTTAATTGTTTCAATATGTATCTTAGCTCTCAACATATTTATCCTTCCAAGCTCTACTAAAAACCTTAAAGATTTGGAACACTCCCTAAAAGAATCAACTTCCATTTCCATTGTGAAAGAGGGCGAATTCAATAATTTTCCAGGTCTTACTGTTTATGTGAGAGAAAAAAGTAAGAATGGAGAAGTTTATGGCATATTTGCTTATGCTCATCCTTCTCAGAAACCAGCGTATATTTTAATTGCAGAAAAAGGTTTTCTTGAAAAAGATCCTGGCTCAGGAATTTATCTCTTCCTCTATAATGGTATGCGTCAAGAAACGAATGAAAAGACCGAAAAACAGACCACTCTTTATTTCAAACAAACGATTGTTTCTTTAAAGCCTGAAAAAAAATCTGAGCCCACGCGGTCACGGAAAACAGGAGAGTTTTCTTTAAAAGAACTTTTTAACCCCGATCCAACAAAGTTTACAAAATTAGATATTTTAAAAATGAGGATAGAGGGGCATAGTAGGTTGATTACGCCTTTTTTATCGCTTGCCTATTCCCTTATAGCTGTTACAGTCTTGCTCCTAAGGCCTTTTCGGAGAACAGGGTTTATTGTCAGGATTGTTATTACCTGCTGTGGGGTTCTCTTCCTTCAAATTTTCAGCCTTATTCTTATTAATTTATCGACCAAAATTCCTGGTCTTATCGTCGTTCTCTATAGCATTGTAGTCTTAATTATTGCTCTTTCTTTTTATTTTTTAAAAAAAATAAACTATTTTTCTGACTTTTTTGAGTTGCGCAAGCCTAGAACAGAGAATAAATGATGATCAAATTTCCACTTATAATCTCTCTTTACATAGCACGTATATTTTCCCTCTGGACGGGAGCTTTATTTGGTATCTTTTATTCTTTGATATTATTTTTTGATTTTATTGAACTTATCCGTCGATCTTCTACAAAAGCTGATGTTGGATTGCTTCTTATTTTTAAGATGGCCCTCTTAAAAACACCCTTTATAATTCAAAAAATTATCCCTTTGATAATTCTTTTTGCAACTGTTTTGACATTTAAGCGACTTCATAAAAGCTTTGAACTTATTATTATGAGAACAAGTGGAATTTCGAT
>CANMHY010000125.1 GCA_947497675.1 Alphaproteobacteria bacterium | reverse complement strand
AGAAAGAATTTTTTAGAAAAGAAAATCTTTTAGATTTCTTATTTTTTAGAAATTTCTTTTTAACAGCGGGGAAAAAAATTGAAAGTACAGAATGGATGTTGCTTTGTCATTTCTTTTACTAAGTGGCAATATTTCTTTCTACTTAAATGCCTAAGTGGCAATATATATTGCCACTTCAGGTAAATCAAAAGGAATGTATGAATGTTAGAGATCTTAAAGACTTTACTCTACTCTTAGATTTTTTAGAAATGGTCTTTTTATCACGGGGATTCCGAGAAAGGTTGAGATTGAGCCAGTTTCCGAGAAATCCAATGTTTGTGGCAAATCAACCTTTATGTTTCAAGTCATGCAGCGAATTATGGAAAGAGACGTGAAGAGGAAAATATTCTTTATATGATGCTCCCAAGCCCTTTACGTTTCACAAGAGACAGGAGTTTTAATGAGGGGCCTGCTGGTTTCTTTTCTCCACGCTCCCACTTGCTTATGTAGTCTTTGGATACATTCATGTAATGGGCAAATACTGACTGACTTACATCTTCACGCTCACGCAAAGCGCGTATTTATTCCCCGGTAAAGTCATGAATGGCGGTCAAGCAAGAACTGTCAAAGCTACGCATTGTTTGCTTGTCTATGACACCAGCCTCAAACATGCCATCAGCTGTTTCATGAATTGCCGCGAAGGCATCGCTTTTGTATGTTTTAATTTTTATCATCGTTGTGGACCTCTTCATATGTTCCATTTTCCAGCAATTTCAAAATCTTCTTATCATCTAAGGTAAGCACCAGTTTTGCTTGTTGTTTGAACTCTTTTTTTTCGTCAGGATCAATATTGTTTCGGTCCTTTTTTTCTCTTCAAGAAGATATTCAAGAGAAGAACAGTGAAAAGAGCTGTAAAAATGACTTCTTTTCACTGTTTTTTGGATAAACATCATCTCGCCCAAGGGGTTGAGGTTTGCTTTCTCAAAAACGGATGAGACCGCGTTACATCAAACCGAAGATGTGCAGAAATGAGATGATTTTTACTTTCGTCTCCAGTGATTGAAGACATTTTCTCTTTCCCAAGTTTCATGAACTGCCATAAATTCTCTTAAATCTGATCGAAGAAGCTCAAACGTATACCAAGCTTCTTTCATAAGAGCATTTATATATTCAGTTTCTGAAATTAGGTGTTGAGAAATGAGCTCGAGATGAGCTACTGTTTCTTTAGTCATTGTGACTACTCCTGGTAGTTGCAGTGATGAGTGGGGCAGAGGCGTTTCCGCGCCTTTGTTCCACGACTTCTTGGATAAGAAGACATTTTTACGTTAGCCCTTTCGAGAGCAGCGATCAAGAGGAAAAATTCTTTTTTTATCCGCGTTGCTCGCGTGCGTGTGACAAGATATTGGGGGGGTGTTTTTTAGGGTTAACGCCTGAAAAAACATGCCCTATGTTTTTTTGTGATGCCTGTGCATTTGAGACTTATCCTCCGCCTGCGCGGCCACTTTCAATTTTTAAGGCTCAATAACGACGCACTGTTTCTTTTGAGCTCTGAGCGTATGGCACGCTTTTAGGGCTTCTTTCTTTGTAAATCCTAAAAAGCGCACTGAAAAATTCTTTTTTGCTCCTTTTTTCTCAGTCTTTGATACTCTTAACCGATTTACTTTTAGGAAAGAGGGGAATGCTTGTGTCAGTCTCTTTCCTTCTTCTTTTGCTTTGGAAGCTGTTGGAAGGGTTGCAACTTGAATGGTCCATTTTTTTGAATTTGTATTTTTTTCTTTTTGAAGGCGAGACTTAGGAGGAATAGGGTTCTTTTTTACGTCTTCATTTTCTTGTGTGTCTGCAAGAGATATCTCAAAAGAAGGAAGATCTTGTGTTTTTCCAAAGGGAATTTTTTGAGGGAGCTTTTTTAGATGCGGTTTTTTTGCTTGCTTTCCTTCCTTTGCTCTCTTTGTTTCTGTTTTCTCAAGAGGGCTTTTATGTGTCGTTTGAGGAGACGCTAAAACCGCATCAATGACTTCTTTTTCATCGCGCTCTAAAACGTCCGAAAGATCAATCTCAAAGGGGGGAAGATCCTCGGTTTTTCCAAAGGAAACAGATTCCTCATTGGGTTGTGAGGCAAGAGGACCCCGATTTTTTTGAGAAGGACTCTCTTTAGGCATCGATGTATCGTCTTCGTCAAAAAGAGAGTCAAGATTTTCGTCAAACTCTGGGGAGAGAGCTTTCTCAGAGAAGGGAACATGAGTGGAAGAAGTCGGTGTTTCTTCAAAAATTTCTTCAAGTCCCTCAAGATTAAAAATGTCATCTTCGAGAGGGGATTCAGATTGAGGAATGGTTTGTTTTTTTAAGGGAGATCCTTTCGATTTCTTTTCCAGAATCTCTAATCCTTTATCAAGAAGAGCACTTGTTTTTTGATTTCTTTCTTGAGGGGTGCGTGCACCTAAGACAATGGCAATGACGCGCAAATTCCCGCGCTTTTCTGAAGCTGCTAAGTTGAATCCGACAGCCCCACCACCATATCCAGTTTTAAGGCCATCGACTCCTTTTTTCTTTCTCAAAAGAGAGTTAGAGTTCCTGAATGTCATTCCCCGAAATATGAATTTTTGGGTGGAAAAAAATTTGTAATATTGGGGAAAATCCTTCATGAGAAGTCTTGAAAGTTTAGCAAGATCAGATGCTGTTGTGACTTGCTTTGGATCGACAAACCCACGTGCATCATCAGGCCATCCTGAAGCATTGATACAGACTGTTTTTGTAAGACCTAATTTGCGAGCGGTACGGTTCATGAGTTCTGTAAATTTCTTTTCAGATCCAGAAATTGCTTCCCCCAAGACTACAGCAGCATCATTCGCAGACTTTGTAAGTGTTCCAAGAATCGCATCTCTTACAGAAATTTTATTACCTGCTTTTAGGCCAAGTTTAGAAGGTTTTTGCTGGGCCGCATGTTGAGAAATCTTTAGCAGGTCTGTAAAATGTAATTTTCCGCGTTTCAATTCCGAGAATACAATGTACGTGACGAGGAGTTTTATGGTGGAGGCGGGGCATCTGAGGGCGTAGGCATTTTCCTCATAAAGAGGGAGGCCCGTGTTGGCGTCGATGACAATTGCGGTGAGACGTTTGTTTTTTTGAGGGATCAATTTTTTTGAAACCTTCACCGATCTTTTCTGAGCTTCTGCGTTTTGATAGGATAAAGATGATAGGACAATTCCGAGCGAAATCCCCCCTATTAAAATCCATGAATATAAGCGTAGAAATGAAAACATAAAGTTTGAAACACAAAAAAGTTAAGAGGGTGTGGAAGGAGATTTGGGTTTAGCTAGAAAACGCTCTAGCGTAATATTTAAAGAAGCTTGTTCCGCAGATTGAAGTTTATTCAAAAGGGCTATGGCAGTCGATGTCCAAGAAGAGGTCCAAGGTCTATTTTGATCAAGTTCTTGAATTTCATGGACCCCAAATCCCAAGGATTGATAAACTTTATAAAGCGTAATTTCATCGCCATCTTCTTGAATTAAAAATATGAGGCCCTCTTGGGATTTCTCAATCAAACGTGCTTTGTGAAGCTTATTGAGAATTTTTTCAAATTCTTCTCCAGAAATTTTAATGTCGTTCAGAATGGTCTGAGTTGAAATGCCCGTTTTTTGATTTTTATGAATGACCTCTAAAATTTTGAGAGAATTCAGAAATACATGTTCCGTGGAGAGTAAGAAAAGAAACCTTAAGGGGGGAAGATTTCCCCAATCGGGAAGAGAGGTTGTTATTTGGGCTCCCAAAAGAACAAGAGACCAGAAAATATACATCCATACGATAAAGAGAGGAAGCGTAGAGAGTGTTTTATAGACAAATTGATAAGAGGGCATCAACGTAATGTACGATATAAAGAGATGACGCGAAATCTCAAGGGCAAAAGCAGA
>CANMHY010000124.1 GCA_947497675.1 Alphaproteobacteria bacterium | reverse complement strand
CCTTGTTTTGCTTTTTTTACAGGGTGGACCTATTGGGTGATTTCTTGGGTGAGTACACCTGTGGTGATTGTGGCCAGCATTGGGTATTTAACGCCTTTGATTGGTGTTCATTCTTCTTCCTTTAATTTGAGCCTAGAAATAGGGCTCATCTTTATTATTACTCTTTTAAATCTTCGGGGTGTAAAGGCGGCGGGGCGTGCAGAATTTTTCTTAACACTCCTTAAAATTGTTCCTTTGATTGTCATGCCGATAATGGCCTTTTTTATTTTTAACAAGGATTGTTTTTTAACCGAACTTCCCGTGTCATCTGGTTCGATTTCTCATTCCTTAAGTGCCGTAACACTTTTAACATTATGGGCTTTTATTGGGGTAGAATCTGCGACAACGCCTGCGGGCTCTGTCGAAAATCCCTCTAAAACAATTCCAAGAGCAATTGTTTTAGGAACGATTTGTGTCGCGGTCCTTTATTTTTTTAACAGCCTTGGTATTATGGGTGTTGTTCCTGGATCTGAACTCATGAATTCTCCCGCGCCTTATGTGGACGCTGCTCAAAGAATTTTTGGGGGAAATTGGCATCTTATTATTTCCGTGATGGCGTCGATTGTTTGTATTGGAACCCTTAATGCTTGGGTTCTCGCGAGTGGCCAGATTTCCTCTGGACTTGCGCAAGACGGGCTTCTTCCAAGGTTTTTTGCAAAAAAAAATAAAAAAGAAGCACCCTATTATAGTCTTTTTATGAGTTTCTTAGGAATTGTTCCTCTCTTAATTTTAACTTCTCAAGAAAACCTTGCCCGTCAGATGAACATGATTCTCGACTTCTCTGTGACGGCTTTCCTTTTTGTTTATCTTATTTGCTGTCTTGCTTTCTTTAAGCTTCTTCCGCGACACCAAAAGAGATCTCTTTTTGTGTACGTGTATGGTGGGGTTGCTCTTTTATTTTGTATTTGGATTCTCTATGAGACACCTTTAAAAACGCTTCTTATTTCAGGGGCGTTTACTGTAACAGGAATCCCTCTTTTTCTCTGGCGCTATCGGCACATAAAGGAATGCGGATTAGAGAAAGAGTGATTCTTCCGTTAGTCACAAACGTGAGAATGTCATTGTTAATGTCTCTGTTTTGATTTACTTGAAATTAACAATGACCTCTCTTTTTAAAAGAGCTCGTTTCGCTTGATCTAGCTTTGAGTCAGTTTAAGAGCCTCTTTATTTTACACCTTGGTTCTGGACCTTTTAATCCTTAGAGAAACAAGCCAGGATTGTCTGCTTTTAGTTGATCTATTTTAGCCCATCCAAAAACAAGTTCTCCCCAGGCAGGTCCATTAAGATTCGGGACCCCATCTTCATTAAAACAGCTTTTCAAATCACGAAGGATCCCGGACTCATCTAAATAAGATTGGAGTTGTGTGCCTCTTTCTGTCTCAGATTTGTCTGCAAAAACGTTGTTTATAAGAAGAGAGTATAGATCATTGACTTTCCTCATAATATAGTTTGTGTCTCTTGTTCCATTGCTCATGGTTCTTTGATCTTTTGAAAAATAGCCTCCTCGATCACTATAAGAAGTTAGATAACTATAGCCATAATCATCAATGAGAGAGGCAGTCTTTTTTGCATAGAGGTCTCTTCCCCCTTTTAATTTGTCAATTTCTGTTAATTGGGTGAGGGAATAGGCTGCAAGACCAGCTATCTTTGCCTCCATTGCAGGACAAACAGAGTCATAAAAAAATCTTGTTTTAGACTCAGGCGTCCATTCTTTTGTTGCAACTAAGATAGAGGCATACATTTTAGCGCCATCAAAAACAGTATAAAATGTAGGGCCTTTACATTCAGATGCAAAAACATAAAGAGCTTGTGCAAGTGCTTTGGCAACATGGATATGACTTGAAGACTCACTTCTTTCTATCATTGACGTGAGCAAATTAAAATCGGACGCACTAATTTTAGTGAAATTATCTAAACCATTCAAAATTGTTAAGTGTCCGTGATGTTCAGGAAGGGGCGCTTTTGCTGAACGCTGCCTTTCTGGCGTATATCTTAAGTAAGATTCCAGAATGCCTTGTCCAATTTGAAAGCACCAGTAGTCTCCGGCGTTAATATCAAAAGCAGGGGATTTCTTATCTTCAGACTCATTAAAATGAGCCCGAACGGACTCTGGAAGTAAAAAAGATATTAAAAATGGCATAAATCTTTTAGCAATAGGGTTGCTTTTCCAATCTACCTTTTTCCAAACATTTTCTAGGAGAAGTTTGAATTCTTCTGGACGTCTTGCTTCTGGAAATTGCGCTTCTACAAGACGCTTTAACCGAGAGTCTTCTTCTGCTCCTCTCTTGGCAAGGTCTAAAAAGCTTCCAAAAGTCTCTTCATCTCCCCCCATTACGTTTTTTGCAAGAGCAATAACGCGGCTTGGGAGTTTGTTTTCCGTCACTTCTTCAGGAGAAAACGCTTGAATTGATAACGCCTGAAAAAAAGCCAATAGGCTTATAAATGAAATATACCAAAATTTTTTGAATAACATTATATAAAATTCCTTATTTTAATGAAGACGGTAAAAATGTTTCTTTATAAAAATAAAATAGATATTTTTTAAAAAAATACAAGAACAAAAGAGTTTTAAAAATAAAAACATGTAAAATCAATATCTAATTATTCATCGGCTCCTTAAAATTGTAGCTGACCCTTAAAGAGAGTGTACGGGCAGTATACACAGTAACAGGGATATCTCTTTTTCTCCGGCGAGCACATAAAGGAATGCCGGCTAGAGAAAGAATGAATTTTCCTGCAGCAGCTTAAAAAAGAAGGTAAAGTTGAAGAAAGGAAAGAAATTGCCCGTCAGATGCTCAAGATGAAAATTGATCTTGAAATGATCTTGAGCACCACAAAACTCAGCTTTTCAGACATTAAGAGTTTGTATGAAGAGGAAGAGCGTAAAACAATCTAATCTTTACTTCTTTTAAAACGCGTTCTCGTTTTTATCTTTTTTCTGGTAGTAGACTTCTTCGATGCGCTCGATTTTACCATTTGGGGCACTTATAATAGCAATAACTTCAAACCTTCCTGCCTTTTCTGAGTCAAGATAATACCGAAGGGTGCAGTTGTATATTATCTTTTGAAGGGATGATTTCTTGGCTTAGAATAGTCCATTTTCCAGCAAAATCTTTGACTCCCTGAAGTTGAGAAAGTAGTTTTGTGCGATCGCCCACAAGCTCATCTCCATTGGCTATTTTTTTAAAAGTAGGAGAGAAGAGCTCCTGGATGATGGCATCATTATTCTGAGAAATTTCCTGCCCAAATTTGTGTTGAAATTGATTGTACTTTTCTCCAATTTTTACAATGGAAGCTTGGGTATTGACAGACTCATCTCTGACTTGGCCAGCCATTATTTTTTGGTAAACTTTCAACATGAAGAACTCCAGGAGTGGGTGTGTTAAGATTTTTCTGAATGGGAGACGTGTTTAAAAATTCTATTCATGAATGTTTTTGTAATACAAGAAGATATTTTTTAAAACCCTGAAAATATATCGATAATCTTTATTTTTTTTCAGCGCGTTGAATGGTTTCAAAACTTCTCTTAATGAGGATCTGTATAATACAGAGGGGATATCTTTTAAGACCCTGAAACTATAAAGGCATTTAAAAACGAGGAATTTTAAGGAAACGGTGTCTGAGTCTTAAGACTGATCCTCAGGATGTGTGTTTAACGCAAATCGTGCACTTTCAGAAAGATTAGCCATTTGATGGTCAATCGATTTTTTAGCAGCTAAGAATTTTTTGAGTGCCTTTCCTTCAAGCTTTCCTGAGGAAAGATTTGCAACGAGCATAGGATTTATTTTAATGTCATTTTTGTGGACCTCAAAATGGAGATGGGGTCCTGTTGCGTGCCCAGTTTGTCCCACATATCCGATGGGAGCCCCTTGTGCAACTTTA
>CANMHY010000123.1 GCA_947497675.1 Alphaproteobacteria bacterium | reverse complement strand
GTAGTATAATTTATTTTAGGTCACTACAAAGAGAGTTTTTACTCGAAAATTTTTAATTTTATTATAATTCAACAGGTTATTTATTTAATTTTTCACTATTTTTCTAAAAATACCTCTTTTTTACTGAATTTGGACAAAGATGGGTATAGCTTCTAAGGTAGGCGACCTTTCCAACATATGAACTACATCTGGCCAATGGGTCTCAAATGGATCAGATCTCGTTCGGTGCTTGTGGGATTTCTTAGGCTCTTCTCTTCCTTCATTTTTGACATACTTACTTGCTGTCTTCTCACATATGTTTGATTTCATTGCGGCCCTGCGCAACGTTCCTTTCGACTTTTCTTTCATTAAAATTCTCTTTTGTTTAGCTGTTATTGTCAACGATTTCTCCTTGTATATTTTACCCCTTTTATGACTCTCTTGGGGTGCAATATACGCAGAAATTTCGTTACATAAAAAAGGGAATTTTTAATTGTCTGCTGTCGGTATTTTTAATTGTCGTTACACAGTGGCATTCCCATTGGCGCTGTCCTCTCGCATAAGGGTCAGATTCTTGGACGCGGACACAATAAACGCGTTCAAGAAAAGAGCGCCATAAAGCACGGAGAGACAGACTGTATAGAGAACGCAGGGCGGCAGAAAGCAGATGTTTATCAGGAAAGCACCTTGTACACCACCTTATCTCCCTGCGACATGTGTACGGGCACAATTCTTCTCTATAAAATACCGCGCGTTGTCATCGGCGAGAATAAAAACTTCAAAGGAAATGAATCGCTTCTAAAAGAACGCGGCGTTGAAGTTATTGTCTTAAATGATCCAGAAACCATCGAGATGATGGCAACTTTTATCACCAAAAATCCCACGTTATGGAATGAGGATATCGGCGAAAAAAGTCTCTAAGATTTTTTAAATCTTTCTTTTTTCTTCTAGAATAGACAAAAAAAAAGAGGTCCCTCAGGACCTCTTTTTATTTTTCTCATATTACCTAACTTAAGTTAAGCAATTTTTCCTTTTGCCCATTGCCAAAGACTTGAAACAGCCCCGGATACTTTGGACGCTGCTTTTGAAACAACAGACCCAATAGTCTGAAATCCCTTTATGACCTTTACGGCAACTGGAGAAGAGGAGACAACGCTGATTACTTTTTCCTTAACGGAGTTTGCAACAACACTCAAAAGCCCACCACGTGCTCTGAAACCATCAGGGCTATCATTGTTTAATATTCCTTGATGTGCCACGCCGCCATTCGCTTTATAATCGTCAAAAGCACCCTCAACGGTCTGAGCATAATTAGACATAGAATGCATATTCATGACAATAGACCCAAGTGCCGTAGGCACAGTCACTAAAGGGGCTCCCAAAACGCTTCCTACAAGGGAGAGCGTAACTGGACTTGTTAAGTCAAGAGGATTACTCATAAATCCTCTTACTTGCGCTTTTAAAGCGACCCCAAGCTGAGCTATTGCACTCACAGGAACGTAGTGTCCAGTATGTTTAAATCCTTGTAAAGCTCCAAAAGGAACAGCAGGAACAATATCCCCCCATGCGCCAAAACGCAGGTGATTCTCATTACCAACGACTCTTGCATAATCCTCAGCAAAAGCTGCATCCCCAACACGGGGTGACGCAAATGAAATCGTACTTACGCGATTGTCTGTATTCTCACCGTCAAATCCTAAACGTTCACTTTGAACAAGATAGTAACCAAACAAAGTTGCAAGAGCCCCGCCCAAACTATGACCTGTCGTACGATACGTTAACGTATTAACATCCAAACTATTTTTTGCAGCATGGGCAAGAACGATATTTTCAATTGTTAAAAGAACAGAGTCCGCCGAAGATTTAAAACCAGAGTGGACATACCCGGCCCCCGTCAAGTTTAAAGCTTGTGAAGACAAAATATCTGTAACAATATTATTATTGTTTGCTGTTCCATGAAATGCGATTGTGACGTTATTTCCGTCAAAGTCAATAATTCCCCCAAGCTCTTCAACACTGAGCCCACTTTTAAGAGAGAAAGTCTGACGCGTACCTGAGGCTTTAACAAAACCTCTTATCGTATTATAAGATTCCAAAGCACTAGAAGCAGCGTCTCTAATATCTGCTGTCTTTACGCGACTCACCAAGGAAGGACTCGAACTTTTTGAAAAAGAAGGAGAAGCAAAAGAAACCGCTTCAAACCCATCAACGTGGTTTAAAGAAAGAGGAGCTGCGCTTGCGGTGTTCCCAATTACGGCAGAAAGCAAAACGGCTGTTAGATATATTTTTTTCATTTAATCTTCCTTAAAATAATACATTCTTCAAAAATTGGAGTGTCGATCATCTCTAACTTAACTTTTAAATAGGAATCAATTTTTAATTTTCAAGGGGATCCCCCCTTTTAAATATAGAATACGGTTATAAGGTTCATTATTTAAGAAGTCAATACATTTTTATAAAATATTATAAAAGAGGGCTTAATCAAACAAAGCGGGCTTTTTTCACTTCCCAGAGAGTCAAATTCCAAAAAAAAACCCTCTGCCGTTCCTTCCAAAAAAACCAGAAAAGATCTTAACTTCTTGAAAATTTTGGAGAAATTTTCACGATTTAGGCGACTTTCCAGATGTCCCCTCTTTTTTTACTTTGATTTTTAAGATTAAGGTCTTATCCTAACCTTAATGATAGAAGCCAATTTTTTAATTTTTCTATTTTATTGATCAAATATATCTGACCGCGCTGTTTTTTCATTTTCTAAGAATGGAGAATACTTATGAGACCTTTGCGTTGAATAAAAAAAGAACACCAAAAAAAACCAATCTCAAAAAAAACCAATCTCAAAAAAAAATCATCAAATTTTTTCAAAAAGTAATTTTTTATGAAGAATTGATCATTTTTGAGCTAAAAATAGTATTTTTGAAGGAAATTTCTCCTTTTTTCTAGAATTTAGGCGCACTTCACCCCTGACGGATCCGAATAGAGAATAACAGCAGCTTTTTTAAGATTATGGGCAATTGCAATTGTCGTAATCCATCCGTGTGTTTTTTTAAGGCCAAGAAACCTGGTTTTACCCGCCCCATAATGACGCTTAAAAGAACCAAAAGTCCTCTCTACAACATATCTAACGCCACTTACGAGCGTGTTATAGTCTTTTTGCTCCTGGGTTAGTGGATTGTTTCGATAAGCGCGCTGGTTAATTTTGTTTTTGATTCCTTTTTGAGCCAGTTTCTCGTTGATCGTTTCACTACGGTAGGCACTGTCACCATAAACCTCTTCTTCTGAACCTGTTAGAATATCTTCTGCTTTTTGTGAGTCATGAACATTTCCAGCAGTTGTCTGGACTTTCTTTGTAAAGCCATCTTCGTCTACATTTACATGAGCTTTAAAGCCGAAAGTTGCCTCTGTTTTTCCTTTGGTCCCTTTCTTAACGGACCAACCAGCCTCTTCATCTTGAGTGTTGTCTTTGTTAACGCCAGGTTTTTTTCGGCATTGATGGGCCTCTATGACAGTTGCATCTACAATGCTCACTTCTCCAGTTTTAACAATAGCTCCCTTTGCTGCAAGCTGGTCATTAACCTCTTTTAACAAGGTATCATAAAGATTTTTTGTAACCATAGCATTCCGAAATCTTGAAATTGTTGAATGATCAGGAATTTTATCCGTTAAGGAAAGACGGCAAAATCGGCGAAATAATAAATCTCGACTCAGCATTTTTTCTGTTTGCACATCACTAAGATTATGCCAAACCTGCAATAACATTGCTTTAAACATCATAAGAGGAGGATAAGAGGCTCCTCCTTCGGGAGAATTATAAACACCCTCAACAATTTTTTCGATTTTTTTCCAATCCAGAAGTTTTTCAATATCATCAAATTCATGGAGACTTTTATGATCAACAATCAACGTATCAAACAAAGTGGCAGTTCCAACATTTAAACGAGGCATTTATTTTTCCTTTTTAAGGGGGTGTTTTACCTTCTTAATA
>CANMHY010000122.1 GCA_947497675.1 Alphaproteobacteria bacterium | reverse complement strand
ACGATGAAAAAACCCTATTCTGAGACCTTGGATAAAGATAAAAAGTATTTTTGGTGTACCTGCGGAAGGTCAAAAAAACTCCCCTTTTGTGATGGCGCTCATAAAGAATTTGGATTAAAATCGCTTCTGTTTGATGTTCCAAATTCAGGCACCTTTTCTCTGTGTGGATGTCAAAAAACCAAAACGCCTCCTTTTTGCGATGGCTCCCATTATTCTCTTTAAATGAAAGATACTCTTTATGTTTAAAAATTTTCGCCGCTCTTTTCTCACTTCTTTGATGAGCTTGAGTGCTCTTTTCTTGGCCTCAAGCTGTTCTGATAAAGATAAACCCTATATTCCCCTCATCTGTACCCCTGGAATGATTGTTGGAGAACTGTCGGAAGGAACTTTTAAAGCACCTTCTACCAACGCTCCCTTCTCCGTCGCTTTATCAAATGTTGTGGTAAAATGCTCTGAAGAAGCTTCTCAAGAAGAAGTAACCCTTTACGTTCGAATGCTTGTCAAAAGACCAGCCCCCTCTCTTGAAAACGAAATCTACAAAATTCCTTATTTTGTTGTTCTTTCCAAAGGAGATACCCTCATCTTAAAAGAAAAACTAGAAGCTGAGGTCACGTTTGAAAAGGAACAAAAACGAATCAGGCCAACCATCTCTTCTAAAATCAAGGTTCCTGTTCAAAAGGGAGAAAATTTTGACGATTATACCCTTTACGTTGGACTTCAAATTACCGAGGGACAGCTTGATCAAAATTATCAAAAACGCAAAGGAACGCCTGAGATAAAAATAATCAAACGCCCTCTTTCTGTGAAGAAAACTAATTAATCAAACAAACCAAACAAAAGAGATTGTTTCTTCTTTTTTGATGAAAAAAGCCCCTGGGGGAAAATCACCAGGGACTTTGACATATAAAAATAAGAACGTCCGTCCTTTTTAAACTTTATTGGTGAGGAAACTTTTTTTTAAAAGCTTTCAAGATACCCTAAGAGATAAAGATGGATCTTCGTTGGGAATTTAGGTCGATTAAGATGGTTTCCAAAATTCAAGCCTATAACATACATTTGTTAATTATTCTTGGAAGCTTGAGTACTTTTTGTTAAAGAATCCAAAACTTCATCTGCAGCCTTTTTTTGATCAGACGTTCCATGCTCAGCAATAAAAGACGCGCTGAGAGTGAGAGGAAAAAAAGAGAGGATAGACCTCAAATTCAAGGGAAAATCTGAAGCAAGATCGCTTGACAAAAGCTGAATCCTTTGACACGATTAGGAAAGCTGTTTTTCTCTCATAAAACCTAAAAATTAAAAGGAAGAAATCTTGCCTTACATCACCTCACGCTGGACGGGAATTTTAGCAGTTATGATTCTTGGGATAACGAGCAATCCTTGCAGGTCAGAAACATTGGTCGGCAAAATCGTAGAAATTGTTGATCCAATCACGTTATTATAGAGCACCCCCATGGCGGTCAATCTTGGGTAGGGCATATCAACGTCCTCTTACCTGACGCGATCGGATCGATTCATGCGTTTGACGTTGAACCCCGAAAAGAACTCAAAGCTACTTATGCACTTGCGTCTACGCCTAAATCTGCCCGCTATAATGTGTCAAATGCGCAATTAACACATCTCAGTGAGAAAACACAAGATCGAGATCAACAATCCGCAAAAGTTGTCTTTGCGACTTTTGAAAAACCTGACGGTAACTCATTTTTAGTCACTTTCGAATCAGTACATCCTACCACACCACGGAGTATTGGGAACACATACAATTTGGAGACAGCTGACGCATACGTCGCCCTTGATATGAAGTCTGCCCGTGGCAAAAAACCACCCACCGGATACCAACGCATGACCCTCGAACGCCTTGACGCCCCAGTAGAGCATGGATGGTTCCGAGGCGATACCCAAACAGCGCATGTAAGCTTTAAAACGTCCTTTTATTTATCATCCAATGAGTTGGGAAAGTCTTTTGATCTTATTCTTCTTCCAAAATACCTTGCTTTACAGTCTGAGGTGGATTTTTCATCATCTCCCCAAATTGTTAAAGGAGAGATTATTGCCTCACTCCCCGACAATCGAATCATCATAAAAGATGGGCAGGGCAAAGAAATCTCTCTCCAAGAACGGCAAGCCTCTTATCATGATCAAATTGGAAAAAACTACACTTTCTTTGTAATACCGCGCAAAACAATCATCAAAATGTCTCATTCACCTTCAAAAGATGGAGAAAACGTGGGTGTTCTCACATCTCTTGTCGATATTCCGAATTCCACCCTGAAATTTTCCCAATTTCGAACGAAAGAAGGTCTTATCGCAGTAACTCTCGAAGGCAACGGCAGTCTTTCTCAAAAATCCCTTGGAGATTCATTTATATTAGAAACAAGGGACAACTACTTTCTCAAAGAGATTAAACTTGCCTCCGGAAAGAAAGGGGAGAACATTTATACTCTCACCCAAGTCAATAATACGCTCAAGCATTCCATCTTTACGAATAAGACAGGTGATATTGTTGTAAATCACAGAGACATTGACTTAAGTTCCACTCAAATGGGTCAGACATTTGATCTCACTCTTTTAAAAGAATTTTATGCGTATAAAGCCCGCATTGAAGCCCATTGATTTCTGATAGGAACGAAACTTGATTGGCTCAAACCCTTCTGCAATTCTAGAAGAGGAGAGATCAATCAAATCATCTCAGCTCTCTCCGAGACTTTGCATAAGAGCAGGATCAAAATCACTTCCCATATTTAGGTCTTCAAAACTATTGTCCCCAGGAAAAACCATGTCAGGATCAGAGCTTTGGACTTCAGGAAACCTCTCTGCATTAAGATCCGACTGCGCAAGGTCTTCTGAGCCTCCTTCTGTTCCCTCTAAATTATTAACATCCACCGTCCATGAGGAATCATCTCCTTGATTTATGAGAGGAACGTTCCAAACTGTTGGTTGTCTTTGCGATGATGAGGGTAAAGGTGATTGAGTGCCAGATTGGCGAGGAGAATCTGCTAACGCCATGCCCGTATATCCAAGAACCATCGTCGCACCCGTTAATAAAAATTTCTTGATCATTTTAACTCTTTCTTTAACTCTTTTTTTAAAACACGTTCTTAATTTTCTATTATCTCTTTTTTTCTTTAAAAAAACCACCCGCTATTTTAAACACCCATCATAAATTTCTTAAACAAAAGCGCCGGAAGCCCCCCGCCCATCGGTCTTTTTTTCTTTTTAAGGGCTGACTTTGCTTCATTTTCATCAATCCCGAGCCAAATCCCTGTCACAAGATGATGTGTAAACCCGACAAACCAAGCATCTTGTTTTTCTTGTGTTGTCCCCGTTTTTCCCGCGATCCAAACACCTGGAACAGCCGCTTCCTTCCCGCGTCCATAGGAGACAACGCCGTGCAGCATTTCTTGCATTTCAGAAGCAACCTCTGGCGGCGTAGCGCTTTCTCTTTTTAGAGGAACACGTTCGTAGAGTACTTCTCCTTTTTTTGTCGAAATCTTGATAATACCATACGGCTCCGTTTTATAACCGCCATTTGCAATAACGGCAAACGCCCCTGAAACCTCTAAAAGCGTCACTTCCGACGTTCCAAGGGAAACACTCAAATTATCTGAAATCGGGCTTTTAATCCCAAGATTTTTAGCTGTTTTTTGCAAAGCAGAAAGTCCAATTTGACGCGCCAGTCTCACCGTTGCTGTATTCACAGAATAGGCAAGCGCTTCTTTCAAAGAAATCATACCGCGTGATTCCCACTGATAGTTCTTAGGTGCCCATTTTCCAAGGCGAATAGAAGCATCTGAAATCATATCTCCTGAAGATCGTCCGGCCTCAAGAGCACTCAAAAAAATAAACACTTTAAAGAGAGATCCTGGTTGACGCAGTGCTTGATAGGCGCGATTAAATTGACTTTTTTCATAGGACTTCCCCCCAATCATCGCCCGTACAGCCCCATCCAGACTCAAAGAAATCA
>CANMHY010000121.1 GCA_947497675.1 Alphaproteobacteria bacterium | reverse complement strand
CTTGCGTATCTTCACTTTTTGCCTTTCGAGTATTCAAAGAAGCACTTTTATTTTTTCTGATTTTGCTCCATTGCCACCAGGGGCGTTTTTCACCCGTCTCTGCCTCATGTATGATCGCTGCAAAAACATCCCACATGCAAGGATCATGCTTTTTTTGGGTAAAAGTTTGAAGTTTCTCATAGAGATGATCTGGAGTCTCACCTCTCAACTGAGCAATACGATCAATCCCTAATATTTTCAAATCGTTCAAAACGGCAGGGCCAACATTCATCAAACTCAGCAGTTCATTTTTTAGCTTTTTTTGAGGCATTTTCGATCCATCAGAATGATTTTTAAAAATAATCTCATCACTCTACCAATTCCCTCAAAATACGCAAGCCGTTGAAACGAATTCTTTCCTCTTACGCGAGTGTATAAATTGGCTCTTATGAAAAACGAGCGGGTAGATATAGATTAATAAGAGAGAAATTGAAATTTCCCGTAAAAAAAAACGATGCTTTTAGAACATAAAAAGTATTCATACTTGACTTTAGTCTTATTAAGGAAAAAAATATTTTCAGGAGAATCTAAGAGACCTAAAGGCTCTGCAGATACTCTCCAACTCCGAAAGGGAGAGCTTATGGAACTCTACGACGATCTCTCTCCAAACACTGAACTTTATTCGTAGGCTGCTATGAAATTGATTTGGCTAACAGATATTCATCTTAACTTTCTAAACATCAATGAAAGGATGGATTTTTATCAGGAGATAAGAGCGAACTCTGGGGAAAGAATCCTCATTAGCGGCGATATCGCTGAAGCACCATCAGTTTCAAAAATTTTAAAAGAAATGGCTCAAATACTTCAAAAACCCATCTATTTCGTGTTAGGAAACCATGATTATTACTCTGGGCAAATCGATGTCGTACGTTCAGAAATGAGAGATCTCACGAAAAATGAAGCCCTCCTCCATTGGCTTCCAGCATCGGGGGTTCAAAACTTAGGGAATCAAACCATTTTAGTGGGGGAAGATTGTTGGGCGGATGGCAGATATGGCGATTATACCAATAGCCGTGTCTCTCTAAATGATAGCCACATGATTTTTGATTTATATCAAAGCAATATTCTTGGAAAATATTCGTTACTTGATAAAATGCAACAACTCGCCGATCAAGATGCACAGAAATTGAAAATCAGTTTGAAGAAAGCCCTTAAAAACCAACGTCCTGAAAAAGTGATTATTCTCATTCATATCCCCCCTTTTAAAGAGTGTTGTCTTCATGAAGGCAAGATAAGCAGCGATGATTTTCTGCCGTTCTTCTCCTCAAAGGTAACAGGGGATGTGCTCCTGGAAATCGCTCAAGAAAACACAAATGTTCAGTTTTTAGCCCTTTGTGGACATACACACAGCAAGGCAATTTGGCAGCCCCTTGATAATCTCACGGTTAAAACGGGAGCCGCTGAATACACGAAACCTCAAATTCAAGAAATTGTTACTCTTTAAAAAATTCTTGTCAGTCTTTGTTGGAGTCTTCGTTCCATGCATCACGATGGCTATAAATTTTAGCTTCTGGCTGATCCAGTTTTTCAGCGACCTTGGATAAGCATAGATCTTCAAGCATTTCTAAATCCTCAAGAGCAAAATCTGGATTTTTAAATACAGACACTTTAGATCATCCTTTCTATTTCAACTTTACGTAAAAACATTTCCTGCAAGTTCTTTTATAAAAAATCGCTCCCCCGTCAAGTCCTCATAGGAAAACGGATTCAAAAATTGCCGCCCTTGAAGAAATCTCCTATCTATTTCAGATAACTCTGCTTCTTCGCATACCAAGTCCCACTTTTTCGTTATTGTTTCTAATTGATGCTGAATAATCTCAAGTGCCTCTTTCTGTGAAAGAAGAAAAATATGGGCGGCATCCAAACAAACAGAAAGTTGACTCTTCCTATTTTCTTTGTAAATGAGCATGGCTTGCGACGCCTCATTCCCCACACGATTCTGTGGGCAAATGTCATAAGCTGGCGTAAGATTTAGGGAGTGACCATCCCAAAATGCGGCATGATTACGCGCATGATCATCTGTATTTCCAGACAGAATATTAAAAGTAATGCGTCCAAAAAGCTCTTTGAGCAATGTTGAAGCATTCTGAAATTCACGCCGAATCATCTCGGCAAGATCTTCATAACTTGCATAGCGCGCCATCATTTCATCAAGCCCCAATAATGTTAAAGCCGAGACCATTCCACGACGCTCCCACCCTTTTTCAGAATGTATACGATCAAATCGTTCAATTAAAAGAACATCTTTGTTTGAAGCTCGCACCAAAGAAACAGGCGTTACATTAAGGCCCGAAAGCTTTGCAAGACGCATTGCAACAAATTCTGACTTAACAACGTTATAAAGATCCGTCGACGACGAAAATTTTGCAATATATTTTTTATGATTCTCTTCAATAAGAGCTTTTGGACGCGCCCCTCCAATAGAAGTTCCATGGGTAAGAGCTTCATCAAGTTCTGGCGGAAGAGCTATCCCTTTCTCTATATATTCAGCTGAGGCAATAAGCTCTTCAAGCGAGACATTTTTATAAGAACGAGGTTCATACACAGAGGGAGACAATTGAAAATCAAGGGCGCCAATACGATCAGATCCTGATTCTAAAAAATATGTTAACTCATTAAATTGAAGAGAGCTTTTTTCGAGTCCTTGTCCAATTTTTCGACTGATAATAACACGCCTCCCCCAAGCATCAGGAGCGGCATCTCGAAGACAACTTGGCATCATCATATTTGGAAGTAACGGTAAAAAACCAGATTTCAAGGGAAGTTCAGCTTTATAAATAGAGACGGAATTTTTACGATCTAAGTAGCTTAGACCATAATTAAAAATTAATTTTTCTCCGTGAGTTGATAATTTTCCAGCAACAACAGGCTCCGTTTCCCCTGGCAACCAAATCCAGACAAAAGCTTCTTTATAAAGGTTTTCCTTAAAAATCATCCTCTAAATCCTTTTCTTGAGGCTGTATCGACTTTGGAAGAAGAGCTATCTTATCCTCCACACGCTCATTTTGAGCCTTTAAAGTCCCATAATCAGCTTCAAATAACTTTATACCAACGAGCGTTGCAACTTCAAAAACAAGACCTATTTCACACGTCACTTCTCCCCTCTCTATTTTTCTGAGGGTTGTACGGGAGATACAAGCTCGATCTGAAAGATTTTCCAGGGATATTTTGAGTTTTTTTCGATGCCAGCGAATCAACTTTCCCAAAAGAAGAGAAGCCTCTATAGTATATCGAGCGTAAACACGTTGTTTTTTCATTCTTTTATTTTGTCCTATATAATGGTCTTTTTATATACATATGGACATTATAATGGTAAAAAATAGATTTTGTCACCTTAAATTTTTGAAATTCTTCTCAATAAAAATAGAGACTCTAAGCTGATTGTAAACCTTCTCATCTAATTTACGCCTCATAATAAATTTCATCAATGCTTTCTATTTGATGGCTACTCAAAGATCTTAAAATAGAAACAACGTCACATTTTCCAAAATTTTCACTTGTTAAAGAATATCGAATGATACATTTTTTAGTGCAGAGGGAGGGAATTATTTCTTTTTCTTCAATTTTCCATAAACCCGCCTCTTCACGACACTTCAAAATCTGTTCCAGCAATTCAGAACGATTCTTCACAAAGATCTCACCATTTAAAGTTTTAATAAAATCTTACGAAAACAATGAATTAATCTTGTGTGACCAATCTTGGTCACCTGATGTTTCTCCAATCTCTTTTTGGAGATCATTGTATCGAGCCGCCAAGTCTTGAATTGACATCTTAAACACGCTCCTCTTTTTTTGCGCACATTATAGGGCTCTTTGTCTAAAATAGACATCATGTAAGTTATCTTTAATGCATAATATATGCTCTTACAGGAAAAGTAGCACCGCCTACCCATGCAATGGGAACCGCATGTAAATAAGCATCATGGATCGGAATGTTTTCTAGATTAGTCATATGCTCG
>CANMHY010000120.1 GCA_947497675.1 Alphaproteobacteria bacterium | reverse complement strand
GTTCCCAATCTTAAAAAGCTTTTTGAGAATCCGAATGTTCTGAAGATTTTTCATTTTGCGAGATTTGACGTGACGATCGTAAAAAAATATCTGGATATTACGATTCAGCCTCTTTTTTGTACAAAAATAGCGTCAAAGCTTGTTCGCACTTATACAGACCGACATGGCCTTAAGGATCTCTGTAAATTTTTCTTAAACCATGAAATTTCAAAAGAACAGCAAACATCTGATTGGGGAAGTCTTGTCTTAACACAAGAACAACTTTCTTATGCCGCAACAGATGTTTTATATTTGCATCAATTGAAAGAAGCATTAACATTGCTTTTGATTCGTGAAGGACGTCTTGAAATGGCACAAGGTTGCTTTTCATTTTTACCGACGCTTGCATCTTTGGCGGCCCAAGGATTCAATGTGGATGAAATTATAAAGTATTAACATCAAGAAAGGCGATTGATGACTCCCTCCCGTCCGACATCTGATGCATCTCAAGATCTAGAGGTTGCGCAAACTGTGCTTCAGAAAGAAATGGAAGGACTTAGTGAACTTTCCAAGTCTTTGAATAGCTCCTTTGTGGACGCTGTAAATATTATTTCTGGTCTTTCTCAGGGACGTGTGATCATTAGTGGTATGGGAAAAGCAGGCCATGTTGGTCGTAAAATTGCAGCGACGTTTGCATCCACTGGAACGCCTGCTTTTTTTGTTCATCCCGCAGAAGCAAGTCACGGAGATTTGGGGATGATTACACGTGAAGACAGTGTGATTGCCCTTTCAAATTCTGGAAAAACGCGAGAACTTCTTGATCTTTTAGAATATACGCGCCGCATTGGGGTTCCGTTAATTGCAGTGACGCAAAATATTGAAAGTGATTTGGCAAAAGCGGCAACGGTCTCTCTTTTGCTTCCAAAAGTTCTCGAGGCTTGTCCGAATGGTCTTGCCCCCACAACATCCACGATAATGATGATGGGGATGGGGGACGCTTTAGCGGTTGCACTTCTTGTAAGACGTGGGTTTTCAGCACATGATTTTAGACGTTTTCATCCCGGAGGAGCCCTTGGACGAAAGCTCTTAACGTGTGCAGATCTTATGCATCAAGGGGATGAAATCCCTCTTATAAAAATTGGAAGTCAGATCGATCAGGCTCTTTTAGTGATGTCTGAGAAGAGATTTGGATGTGTGGGCGTTTTGGATGGTCATCATCATCTTATTGGGATTATTACGGATGGTGATTTAAGGCGGCACATGTCTTCTGATTTGTTTGAGAAAAAAGTGGAAGAGGTGATGACACCTCAGGCTCAAACTGTTCTGCCTGAAAGTTTAGCTGTTGAGGCTTTATCTCGCATGCAAAAAAAAGAGATAACATCGCTTTTTGTGGCAGAGGGTTCTTTAAAGCCGGTGGGAATTTTGAATATCCATGATTGCCTAAGAGCAGGTTTGATATGACGCGGACTCCAAAAGCTCTTAAGAGAGCTCTAAAATATCAAAAACGATTAAGTGTTCTAAAGTTGTTTATTATAGGAGGTGTGTGTCTAACGGTTTTTTTAATTATATTAATGCCGTACTATTTTGATCATAAAAATAACGCTTTACAAGAAAACAAAAAAAATGAGGTCCAAGAGAAAATTACTGAAAAGCAAATTTTAGAACCTCATTTTGAAGGAGTCGATGAGAAAAATCAACCCTATCATATTAAAGCGCAATATGCGACTCAGACCTCAGAAGAGCAAATAGATTTAAACTATCCAGAGGGAGAGCTTCTTCTTACAAATGGTGAAAAAATAGGCATTAAAGCAAATTCGGGCGTCTTAACAGGTCAAAACAAATACCTTGATTTAAAAGGAGACGTAAAGCTTGATTACGTGCAGTGTACAGTTGTAACCCATGAAGCACATGCTGACTTAGAGACCAAAAAAGTCGAAGGGGGTAAAGTTCGTTCTCTTTGCCCAGAGGGCGTTATTAATGCGGGTGCTTTTAGTGTGGATCAGGACCGAGGGATTGTGACATATAAAGAGCGCCCCCATCTTGTTCTCCATGGAAATGTTAAGGATCGTTCTCTATGAGTAAGAAATGGGGTGCTAAGATGCAGATTTTTTGGAAGTCTTGTCAATTTTTGAGACTATTTTTGGGTTGTTTTTTGGGAATCACCTCTCAAAAAGGGTGGGCCAATGATTCTGAGACTATACCAATTCATATTGAATCGGACCAAATGAGCTATGATATGAAAAAAGATACTGCAGAAGCAATTGGTTCTGCTTGGGCGACCCAAGGAGATAAGAAAATTGAAGCAGATCGATTTGTTGTTAAATTTCAAGAAAAAAAATCCTCTTCCCCCTCTCTTGAAAAAGCATCAAAAGATGTTGAAGAAATTATAGCATTGGGTCATGTGCGTCTGATATCTCCTTCTGAGGAAATAACGGGGACCTCGGCAATTTATAATTTAAGAACAGAGATAATAACAGTGTTTGGCGAAAAAATTGTCTTAGTGTCTTCCAAGGGATCCGTTGAGGCCCATAAAAGTCTCTCCTATGATCAAAAAAATCAAAAAGTTGTTGCGTTAGGACACGTTATTGTTGTCTCGGAGAGTTATGAGATGCGTGCTCCTAAAATTAGCGTTCATTTCAAAAAAATAGCGCCCCCTCAAAACCAAAAATTCCAAGAGTCACTTTCGTTAAATTCTCTGGAAGCCGAAGGCGGTGTAATTCTAAAGACCCAGACCTATATTTCTGAGTCAGACCAGGCAAACTATTTGGCCGAGACAGGAATGGTTGATCTTATCGGGAATGTAAAAATAACGGATGGTAAAAACATATTTGAAGGGCCTTGTGGTGAATATAACGAAAAGAGTGGAAAAAGCCGGCTTGTAACGTGTTCCTCCAAAAAAAGTCAAAAAGAGGGAGAGGTGATTTCTAAAGGTCGGGTTAAAGCTCTTTTGTATGCGACGGAGAAGAAAGTTCCATGATGAACAAAAGGAAAATGAAATGTCTGAATTTGAGGGTAAGATGATTCCTGAAATAGAAGAAGGTCCGGGGCTTTTCGTGAATCATTTGGGAAAATCTTATGGAAGACGCCTTGTCGTGCGGGATGTAAGCTTAAATGTCAAACGCGGAGAAGCCGTTGGCTTGTTAGGGCCGAATGGGGCAGGTAAAACGTCTTGTTTTTATATGATTATGGGACTCGCGCGTCCTGATTATGGGACAATTGTTTTGGACGGACATAATATTACGCAGCTCCCAATGTATCAACGTGCGCGGCTTGGAATAGGATATCTTCCTCAAGAGTCTTCCGTTTTTAGAGGATTGAGTGTTGAAGATAACGTTAAAGCAGTCCTTGAGGTTGTGGATTCTGATGAGGAGCAACGGGAAGCAAGACTAGAAGAACTTTTAGCAAGTTTTTCGCTCATTCATTTAAGGAGTGTTAATGCCCTTGTTCTCTCAGGGGGAGAACGTAGGCGCCTTGAAATAGCACGTGCGCTTGCAGCGCATCCGCATTTCATTTTGCTTGATGAACCTTTGGCCGGGATTGACCCAATTGCTGTTCGCGAGATACGGGAAATTGTAGCGCATCTTAAAGATAGTGGCATTGGTGTTCTCATTACAGACCATAACGTTCGAGAAACCTTAGGAATTGTGGATCGTGCTTATATTATGAATGACGGAAGTATTCTTGCTGAGGGGGCCCCAGATTTTGTGATTGATCATGAAGAAGTCCGGCGTGTTTATTTAGGAGACAGTTTCAGGCTTTAGAGTTGTTTGCGTCTCTTTAAAAAGCTAAATAAATTTTTTTCTCTTGAAAAAAGAAATTTATGTCTTATATATTTTTTAGGTAAGTATTTTATACAAAATTATTATGAACGGATGTTTCAGATGCCCTTTTTTATTTTAATTGTAATAAGTTTACAGGGGTATGGAGTTTACTCCACCACCCGCTACATCTAGTGTTTAGGGTTTTGCCCGAAACCAAGTTAACCAGATTTTTAAGGTAATTCTCCATATCCATAAATACTA
>CANMHY010000119.1 GCA_947497675.1 Alphaproteobacteria bacterium | reverse complement strand
GTTGGAAATCGCCCGGGTAGAGCTGAACCGCGACGGGTAAAACGAAGACCTAAAGCTTTTCCTCGTTTACAAAAATCGAGGGGTTTTTATAAAAATGCTGCTTAAGTTAGTGCCATTAGTCTTGAATCCATTTTTTATACTCTTTAATTGTCGGGTTATAATAACTGTTATTTATAGAGGCTACAAAGCCTAAATAGCCACTATCTTGTTCAACATGACCTTCATCGCTTTCCATCTCTCCATTTACTGATTGTTGGTCAGCTTGAAGAGATTGTAGTGTGGACTGTGCTTGTTTAAGAAAAGCTGTTGGAAGTGTTTGTATTTTTTGAAGCAGAGTTGTTCCAAGGCTTACGGTAGATGTAATGAGATTAAAGGCCGTTCTATTTTGAGAAGTGACTGTGTCTGTGGAAAGTTCTGAAAGTGCTTTATTCGCTTTCAAAAGAGACGTTTCCACGGGAGCTTCTAGTCTTGTGATCGCGACTGAAAGATCAGTATCATAAGATTGAGTCTCTAGATTCTGTTGAAGCCGAAGCGTTGAAGTCGAAAAAAATGATTTTAAGGCTGACAGAGAGGCTGTGTCACTTCCACTTTGTTGGAAAATTTGTTGACTTTGTGGATTTGAGGTATGATCATCTTCAAAGGCCTCAAGAGAGGCTCTGTTTTCTGCAAGTGTACTCTCAAGTAAAGAAATATTTTGTCCGGTCGTGTTATGTATGACTGTCTCTGCCTCAATTTCTTTTTGTGTTTCAGCTGCTTGATAAGATAGGGAGGCTGCAAGTTTCTTGACCATATTGAGCGTAGCCGCGGTCCCCAAAAGAAGTTTTTGTGCGACGGTGATGGCCGCTTTATTTTCTGAGAGAGCGGTCTGAAGGTCAAAAGCCGATTTTTGAGCCGTTGCTTCTGCTGTTTGAGAGCTCGAGAGAGATTGTTTCAAGCGACTGATGTTTTGAGTATCCGAAGAAACTTCTAATTCAATTTCTTCAAGGTGTTCGACAAGAGGGGCAAGTTTTTCTTTGTCGGAGATCAGGGATTTTGTATCTTTTTCTTGCGTACTTATAGAGGCTGCTTCAGATTGAAGCAATCTTATTTGCTCTTGTGTTCTTAATAAAGAGCTTTGATCCGCACTGAGTTTCTGTTCTGATGTTTGAACTTTTGCTTGGAGGCTTTCAACAGCTGCATGTTGGTTTGCAACGCCAGCTTGTGCTTTATTTAAAGCAGTATTTGCAACTTCGAGTTCAGTTTTTGCGATTGTAACGTCTTTTACATCGTGAGGAATATCTTTATCAGCAGAGAGAGCTAAAGCTTCTTCTTGAGAGGGGCTTGCTGAAATATTTTTCTGATCGATTGTGCTTGAGAGGACGGACTTGAGTGAAGTCGCTTTTTCTGCGTGAATAAGAGGATTTTTTTTAGGATCTTGACCTTTTTCAAATTGAGAGAGAGCATGGGAAGCAGCCCTATCAACAAGAGGTAAGGCGAGATGCTCTTCTTTGGGGGCTCTTTTAGGAGCTCGTAACACCTCTACAGTTCCTTGTGTTTGAAAAAGAGGCATCTGACATAGAAAAATTATTAAAAAAAGAAAAAACCTTTTTTTAAAGAAATAGTGAGGATGTTATCTATGAAGAGACGTTTAGGAGGATAAATCAATTGAGCTCTCTTTTTATAGTTATTGTTTCTTTGTAGAATACTATGAATTTGACAGGGTTGCAAGAAAAGAAGAAAATTCAGAAACGATGAAGACAACAGAAAGCTTAAAACCTGCCGAATTCTGTAGCAAGATGTGTTGCGGTGAGGTGTTTCTTGTCTTTGGTTTTAAAGATCTGGTATCCAAGCGCTAAGGTGTGCAGTGGTGGTTTTTACGGCGGATGCATTTTGATTCTGAGTCGTCCAGTTCAATTTGAATGGTACAATGGTCGATCTGAAAATCATGTTTTAGAGTATGCGTTATTTCTTTAATAAAATGATCTCCTGGGTGGCCTCCTGGTATGAGAAGATGAGCAGAAAGGGAAACGTTGGTCGTACTGATGGCCCATATATGAAGGTCATGAACTTCTTTAACGCCGTCCAATTTAGTGAGATAAGATCTTACTTTGAAGGGGTCGATTTCTTTGGGCGTTGCATGGAGAGAGAGATTGAAGGAATCTTTTAAAAGACTCCATGTGCTCAGCATGATAATAATCGAAATGGTAAGACTGACCAAGGGGTCAATCCACAGCCATCCGGTTTTTAACATGAGAAGGGCCGAAAGGATGATTCCGAAGGAGATCAGAGCATCTCCTGCCATGTGTAAAAAAGCACCGCGAATGTTTAAATCTTTTTTGCGTCCTCGCATGAAGAGGAGGGCCGTAATGCCGTTCACAAAGATACCAATTATTGAGATTGTTATGACAGTTGTTTCACAGACGAGGGCGGGGGTATATAAACGTTGAATAGACTCCCAGCCGAGAGCCCCGGTGACAAGCAAAAGGAAAATGGCATTTAAAAGGGCAGAAATAATGGACGTACTTTGAAGGCCAAAGCTGAATCGTTCAGAGGCTTTGCGTTTTGAAAGAAGGATTGCGCCCCATGCAATGAAAAGCCCTATTACATCACTTGCATTATGCCCGGCTTCGGTTAAAAGAGCCAGAGAGTTGGCATGGAGACCATAAATTACCTCAGCGATAATAAAACCGCTATTTAAAAGAATGCCCACAATAAAGGCTTTATTATAGTCTTCAGGCACGTGGTGATGATTATGGTGATGCGTATGAATATTGGAAGAAGTCTTATTTAGGGTCATTATAGAGGCTCTTGTATGTTTTAAGGAGGGGGGTTGCTTACGAAACCATCAATTGCTTCTCTTCTCAGATATAACATGGGGAAGTACTTCTGGCGAGAGATCTTTACAATCAAAAGGAAAGAAAAAAATCATATTTTAAAATTTTTAGATGTAATTTAATTGATTTAGGAGGAGAGAAACTCTATGATGCCTGCGGAAACCTATCCTTTTTGTGAGGGGGCATTGAGAATCTTAAGATGAGTCGAACTGCAATTGCAATTTTATCAACGGAAAATCTTTTACATAATCTTGCTGTGATAAAAGAAAAAGTGAAGCCTGCAAAAATTATTGCGATGGTCAAGGCGAATGCTTATGGTCACGGTATCAGGTCCGTTGCGTTAAGACTTGATAAACATGTTGATATGCTGGGAGTCGCCTCTATTGATGAGGCGTTAGCGTTGCGTAAAACGGGCGTGAGTGTTCCCATTTTGCTCTCTGAAGGTGTGTTTGAGCCC
Source organism: Alphaproteobacteria bacterium (assembly GCA_947497675.1). Lineage (GTDB taxonomy): Bacteria > Pseudomonadota > Alphaproteobacteria > 16-39-46 > 16-39-46 > 16-39-46. Next base: position 747 of record CANMHY010000119.1, on the reverse strand, counting down.
AATGAGCTTTTAGTGGCAGCAACAGAAAGGTTCCATGTTGTTTTTCATAATGAATTGCAGGTAGAATGGCTTGAGAAAGTCTCTCTTCCACTTCCTTTACAGGCTTGGGTCAAAATAAATACGGGCATGGGACGGCTCGGGTTTGGCATTGAAAATGCAAAAGAGTTTTATAGGAGAGTCTCTTCCTCTCCCTCTGTTGCAAAACCCGTGCGTGTTATGTCTCATTTTGCATGTTCCGATGAGATAGATCACCCTTTAAATCTACAGCAGATCCAGGTGTTTAAAGATTTTATTAAAGATATTCAGAGTGAATTTAGTTTTTGTAATTCAGGGGGTATTTTTAATTTTCCAGACGTGTACTATGACTATGTGAGACCGGGACTTGCTCTTTATGGCATTAGTCCTGTTAAGGGAAAATCAGCTCAAGATCTTAATTTAAAACCGGTCATGACGGTTCAGACAAGTTTGATTTCAACACAAATCTTTAAAAAAGGATCTTCGGTGGGGTATGGCGCCCGTTATCAATGTCCAGAAGATATGCCAGTGGGAATTATTGCGTTCGGTTACGGTGATGGCTATCCGATTACCGCTCAAGATGGAACGCCTATTCTTGTGAACAATGTTGAATGTTTTTTGATCGGACGTGTTTCTATGGATATGATTGCTGTTGATCTCAGAAATTGCCCTCATGCCAAAGTTGGAGATCCTGTGACGCTCTGGGGAACAGGTCTTCCTTTAGAACGGGTG
>CANMHY010000118.1 GCA_947497675.1 Alphaproteobacteria bacterium | reverse complement strand
ATTGAAGTTTCAGAAGAATGGATTTCTACCAAATCTTACTTAAATCAAAAGGAGTAATCGAAGACCGTTATCTGGATACAATTTTTCTCTGCAATCCCCCTTCTTTCATTTTTGACAAGCGAGTTCGGGGAAATCTACATTTTTTCCAGAAAAAAAAGAATCTTTTTCTGTTGAAAATGAGATTTGAAAAAAGAAAGAATTTTTTAGAAGATTAAGCTTCTCCTGAACTTTATTTTTTAGAAATTATTCTTTGACTGAGAAAAAAAACTGAAAGTATGAGGTGAGGCCCATAGGCTGGACAGAAATCGACTCTAAATAAGAGATACAGTTTTGAATATGTGCAGTGAGATTACTATTCATGCATCGATATCGTCAAGTGGTTTTTTTTGTTATTTTATTGGCATTCTCCTTCTTATACAGTTAAAGACTTGTCCTTTAAAAGGACAAAGTGATTCATTGTTTTGCTTGTTGACCAAGCTCCTCCTCAGACATCCCCTGTCAAGTTTTTACCCTGAAGGGGCTGCGAAGCAGAACTTGACAGGGGATGTCTGAGGAGGGGAAAAAGACAAAGAAAAAAATGATAATCCTCCTTTATTTCCAAAATAAAATCATCGTAAGATTATTCAGGGACATTTGGTTTCCGTCCAAAATAGACTTCAAAGGGTGTCTTGTATTTCAACGCTTGATGTGGGCGCTCTTCATTATAGTAGCGAATGAACGCCCCGATTCCTTTTCTCAGCTCTGTCACCGTTTCATAAGAAGACAGGTGAATATCTTCATATTTTATCGTCCACCAAAAGCGCTCAATAAATACGTTATCAATGCATCTTCCAACGCCTACATGACTGACTTGAACGCCATGAAGTGTAAGTTCTAAAATCCATCCTTCACTTGTAAATTGAGTCCCCTGATCCGCATTACATATTCCTGGAATTCCCAATTTTAGTCCATCTCTAAGAGCCTCTATCCCATGACTGGCTTCCATGGTCACTGACACTCTCCACCCCACAATGTAGCGGCTATACAAATCTATTAAGGCAAACAAATACACCATCCCAGAGCTCAACCAAATATATGTAATGTCCACTCCCCACGCTTGATTTGCATACGTCAAAATCACCCCTTTTAAAAGAAATGGATAGACAGCGTTTTCTTTATTCACAATAGTCGTTCGAGGTTTAGGAAGGACAGACCTTAATCCCATATGTTTCATAAGACGTCTTACTTTTTTGTCATTAATAATATATCCTTTGTTTTTTAGCTTAGCAGCGATTTTACGATACCCATCACTCGGACGGCCCGCGTATATATCCGCAATCAGATTCATCCAGTTGGTCTCTTCAAGCGATTTTTGAGGTTTATAATAATGCACCGAACGCGGCAGTTCTAATAATTCGCATTGGCACTTTATTGAAAGCTCTGATGATGGGGAAATGAGGGCTCTTTTTTGCTCTCCGCTCATTTCCCGAGCGCTTTTTTTAAGAAATCGAGCTCCATCGTTAGCTGCCCTACTTTTCGTTGAAGGGCTTCCATTTCCTGCTGTTCTGTTTTGGGCTTATTTTCTCTCCCAAATAAATCAGCTCCCTTTTCAAGCAAATCCTTCTTCCATCTTTGCAATACGCTTTGATGAACTTCATATTTTTGACTTAATTCGGCTAAGGTGTGTTTCTCAGAAATCAAGGCTAACGCTGCCTCAAATTTCTTTTTCTTACTATGCTGTATTCGTTTTGTGCTCATTTTGAGTTTCCTTAATGTTGCTTAATTTACAACATATCAAAACTCTTTTTCCATCTCTTATTCACCTGTCCAGTTTTTGGGACTCACCGCAGTACAGAAAGGATGTTGCTTTGTCAGTACTATTTTTAAAGATCCCGAGACGGACCCTGTTATTTCTGTGTCTTTTGTCATTATTTATGAGCTTCCATGAGTTTTTTTAAAATTTGAATAAGGGTGGGTTGATCTTGGTCAAGTTTTCCAAAGAAGGTTTCATCTATATGCTCAACACGGGGCACCAACTGACATATAAGAGCTTTTCCTTTCTCTGTGAGAGAGACACTTTTAGAGCGTGTGTCGGTCTTATGTTCAAAGCGATCCACGAAACCCTGGTCGACGAGTTTTTTTAGGGCTTTAGAGACAGTCATTTTATCCAGCTTTGACCAATTTATAATAAAGGTTTGCGTCGTATCGTAGTTGTGTCCTTTGAACCAGAGGAGAATCGCCATGATCACAAATTGTGCATGGGAAATCCCAAACGACGCAAGCTCTTTTTTGATAAGACGTTGCCAGGTCATCGTTGTCTGCCAGAGCAGAAATCCGGGACTGTCTTGAGGTTCTTCAAAACCAAAGGGAAGATTAGGCGTGTTTATTTCTTGCAAGATTGACGAGTGTCTCCATTTCTTCAGGAACGGTGTCCGCAACGTTTTGAGCGACAAGTTTGATCCAGAGCCATTTAAGGGGGTCTGTGACCACAAGTGTATTTGTGAGCTTTACATCCCCTTCGCATGTTTCTGCAACTTCATGTGTATCATACATTTTAGCGCCAAAAAAGGTGGTGCAATCGGTAAATTTTTTACCTTTTTCTATTTCTGTAAGGGTAATCTTAATGGGTCTTACCCCTTTCGGCTTTAAGATAAAGTAATTTCCAATTTCGAAAGGCCCGTCAAGTTTGCAGTAATCAAGATCTCCATGCCAGTCGGGCCAATGATTGGCATCCGTCCACAGATTCCAAAGAGTCTCTTTTTTTAACGTTCTGATAGGTTCTTGTCCACATGTGTTTCTTCTTTGTAATAATATATAATATATATAAGTTTACTAAATAGTCAAGAAGTTTAAATAACCTGCGCAAAATAGACATATGTTCTTGTTACGCAAAAAAAAAGGTGTAAAAAAAATGCTCAAGATAAACATATGTCGATATTGCGCATAAAATTATTGTTTTATTTTGGACCTTATATTATACTCTGGGATATAGAATTGTACTGTCTACGAGGGTGTGAATATGACAAAAAATAAGCCGTTTATTGGGCGAAAAGACGAATTGATTCGTTTAAAGTCACTTTATGACCGTAAAACACCAAATTTAGCGGTAATTAAAGGAAGAAGACGAATTGGAAAAAGCCGTCTTATAACAGAATTTGCTGACCTGCAAAAAAAAACGCGATTTTTTAGTTTTACGGGGCTTGCGCCACAAGATGGCATAACAGCACAAATGCAGCGTGACCATTTTGGAAAACAACTTGCGCACTCTTTGAAAATATCTCCCCTTACCTTTCAAGATTGGACGGATGCATTTAACTATTTATCTCTTTGTTTAAAAGAGGGCGATATTGTTTTATTTGACGAAATCTCTTGGATGGGAGCAAAAGATCCGACATTCATTCCAAAACTGAAAGCTTGGTGGGACGTTCAAAAAACAGGGATACTTTTGGTTTTATGTGGGTCCGTCTCAACATGGATTGAAGATAATATTATTAACAGTACTGCATTTTTTGGGCGGATTTCTTTAACATTAACACTTGAGGCTCTTTCAATTCCAGAGAGTGCAGAACTTTTAAGATTATTGGGACTAAAAACCTCTCCTTTTGATACCTATAAATTTCTTTCAATCGTTGGAGGTATTCCCTGGTATTTGGAGCAAATAGACCCAAGAATAACGATTGATGAAAATATTAAGAGCCTTTGTTTTCGAAAAGATGGACTCCTTTTTTTAGAATTTGATCGACTGTTTCATGATCTTTTTAATGGGAAAGGTGCAGTCTATAAAAATATTCTTCAATCCCTTAAGGAGGGTATGAAAACCCTTTCAGAAATTAGAGAGGATATTGGATATGCGGCAAGTGGTACTTTAAGTGAAATGATTAGTCATCTCATTACTGCAGGGTTCATTAAGGAATATCGTCAGTGGTCTATAAAGACTGAAAATCCCCTTAAACAAAGTTTATATCGAATTTGCGATCCCTTTATACGTTTTTATTTGAAGGTGATTGAGCCGAATTGTTCTAAAATTGAGGATGGATTTT
>CANMHY010000117.1 GCA_947497675.1 Alphaproteobacteria bacterium | reverse complement strand
TTAGAAAAAAACGCCATTACACCCCAAATGCTTCATGAGATGAACCAAACTTTCTTTTCGATGATGCCACAGTTAAAAACTTTGAACTTAAAAGAAAATCAGATTGGCCCTATCGGTGCCCAGCATCTTGCTGAATCTCTTAATATGCGTAATTTGGTCCCTGGACAAACTCTCTGGTATTAACAATTACACATCATTCAATTAAGGAATTATAATCATGTATTTCAATAAAGTATAAAGTGACCGAGTGCCGTCTCAAGAAAGAAGGCCTAAAACTGCTCTCACAACTGGTTTTCTCGTATTTTTAGGGTTGAATAATTCGATGGAAATGTATGCGTAATATAAGCCGCCATAAACATTAGAATTTCTAAGGTTTTCAGGGCACTTAGCCCATCTTTTCTTGAGACGGCCCTGGCGGTTTTTCTGGATTGACTTTATCATCTCTTCATTTTAAGGTGCGTATACACCAGGGGTGCCAGACTTAATGGCTGAGATAAGACCCTTTTCACCTGATCTTGGTTAACACCAGCGTAGGGAGCGTGATAATGAAGATAGCCTCCATGAGACGGTTTTTTCCAATTTTGCTTGGAACAATCTTTGAATACTATGACGTGGCCTTGTATGGATTTTTGGCCATCCCCTTTTCAAAACTGTTTTTTGGGGCCCTTGACCCCTCTGTTTCTCTTTTAGAAACCTATGGCATTTTAGCCCTCGCCTCCCTTGCAAAACCTTTGGGTGCTCTCTTTTTTAGCCATCTAGGCGATAAATATGGCCGTAAAACCGCTCTCAGCTATAACCTCATTGGCGTTGGAATACCAACGCTGCTCATTGCTGTCCTTCCTGGGTACGATGTTCTTGGATTTTGGGCACCCTTTTGTCTCCTTATTTTTCGAACCTTTCAAAACTTTTTTTTAGGAGGAGAATTTGATGGCGCCTCTCTTTATATTTTCGAACATACGTCTCCCAAACGAAAATGTTTTACAAGCAGTCTTCTCTTTTTATGCTTTAGTCTTGGAACATTTTTAGCCTCGAGTGTTGTCACCTTTACCCTGCAAGAGGGAATGCCTTCTTGGAGCTGGCGTTTTGCTTTCTTAGGAGGCGGAATCTTAAGTCTTATCATTGTCTATTTAAGGTCTTTCCTTCAAGAAACCCCTCTTTTCTTGAACCTTCAAAAGGAGTCTTCTCCTCTTTCATGGCGTGCCTTTTTTAAAAACATGCCGGCCTTTTTCGCAACCCTCTTTATCATGGGTTCCGTTGGGGGATGTTTTCAATTTTGTTTCTATTTTTTAGGCCCTCACCTCACTGAAAATCTAAAACTACTTCCTTTTTTAAAAGTTTCTGAAGCCACGTCTCTTGGACTTCTGCTTTATACGCTCAGCTTTCCCCTCGGAGGACTCCTGGGAGATGCGTTAGGAGCGAGGCGCCTCCTTAAGATCTCTGGTTGTTTTTTAATTCTCCTCGCCTCTTTTGCCCTTAATATTCCTTTTCTCAAAAATCATCTTCCCATCGTTTTAGGGGCAAGCGGAATTCTTTTAGGGTTTCTGTCACCCACGGCCTATGTTCTGATCATGGACCTCTTTCCCAAACAAATGCGCTACCGCGGTCTCAGTGTGGGTCATACATTGGCAAACGTCATTTTTGCAAAAAACACACCTTTTCTTTCGCAAGCTCTTTTTCAACAAACAGGCCTTTCGATTGCCCCTCTTTTTTATTTTCTTTTTCTTGCAAGTATGACACTATTGGGCCTCCTGATAGAATCTCTTAAGTTTAAGAAGACATCTCCATGACCCTTCCCATAAATCTCCCCAATCTCCCCAATCTTCTCTGTGCAAGCTGGAATGTAAATTCCGTTCGTGCCCGCCTCGAAAACGTTTTGAGTTGGATACGTTCTCAAAATCCAGACATCCTTCTTCTCCAAGAAACAAAGGTTCAAAATCACGATTTTCCAAAAGAGCCCTTTGAAGATCTTGGGTATAATCTCGCCCTCTTTGGACAAAAAACGTATAATGGTGTCGCCATCCTTTCAAAAAGCCCCTTGGAAGATGTGAAATTAGGACTGATAGACGATCTTGAAGAGGCCCGTTATATTGAGGCATTTACCCATAACATCCGAGTTGCAAGTGTGTATGTTCCAAATGGACAAGCCAAAGATTCTCCTAAGTTTCCCTATAAGCTTAATTTCTTAAAATCGCTTCAAGATCATATCAAGACGCTTTTGACGTATGATGAAGTTCTTGTTTTGGGAGGAGACTTTAATGTTGCCCCAACGGATTTTGATGTTCATGATCCCGTTCTCTGGCAAGAAGAGATTCTGTGCACATCAGAAGAAAGACAGGCCTTTCAATCTCTCCTCCATACGGGAACTTTTGATGCTCTAAGGTCTCTTCATCCCTTTGATCCTCTTTATACTTGGTGGGATTACAGAGCAAATTCCTATGGCCGCAACAATGGTCTTCGGATTGATCATTTCTTAGCGTCCTCTCAAGCATTAGATCGTCTTGAGGAGGGGGGCGTTGACGCACAAGAGCGCGGACTTGAAAAGGCTTCGGATCACGCACCCATTTGGATCACCTTAAAAGCATAATTATTAAAAAAGTCTCTGAGACCGCATTGACGCTTCTAAAGAGAAGGCGTATGCTAAAAAAAATAGGAGAGTGAACCATGGTACAAGTAAAAATCACAGGTCGCCATATGGATATCGGGGAGTCTTTACAGACTCACATTCAGGAGCACTTTTCGACGGTTGCTTCAAGGTATTTTGGGCGCACCGTTGACGGGTCTGTTACCCTTACAAAGTCAGGGTCCCAAATTCAAGTCGATATTGGTGTCCATCCCGGCCGGAGCCTGGACATTCATGTTAAAGGAGATGGATCAGATCCCTATCATGCCTTTGATGCAACGCTTGACAAACTTAATATTCGGATGCGTCGTTATAAGTCACGGCTCCGAGATCATCAAAGCATTCCGCGCGAGGACAATGCAATTCATCGAGGGCTTCACTATGTGCTGCCCAATCAGGAAGTTGATGAAGAAGAAATCTCTGATGCGGCCCCTGCTGTTATTGCGGAGATTGAAACAGATATTCCGTCTCTCTCTCTTCCAGAAGCTCTCATGCATCTTGACCTTTCCCAACATTCAGCTCTCTTCTTTAAGAACAGAGGGACAGGGAATTTCAATATGGTCTACGTAAGGCCGGATGGGAATATTGGATGGGTTGATCCAGATGCAAAAGCAAAATCCGTTCGGATCATTGCCTAACATATCTGTGTTTTTTTTTCATAAAAAAGGCTTTCCAAAAATTGGAAAGCCTTTTTTTTGTCTTAATAGCAGAGAATTCCTTGAAACCTCTTCTTCTATTGTTTCATAAGAAACTCAAAAATTGCATTGTAAAGAATAAGAGATCTTCCAAGAGCACCACCGCCACAATTTGCGCTTTGCAATTCAAGATCACTAAAGGCTTGTGCAGCTAAAGCATCCATACCTGGTTGTGTGTTAAATTTTGTAAAAACATCTCTTAAAAGACCCAATGCAGTTAAATATTCTATTGAAACAGCTCTACGAATTGGATGAGCTAACCGAAAAGATTCATCATAATTCTGCGTTAGATTCCTAAAAATATGCCCTATTTTGTCTTTCGTAAAAGTATCATTTCTAATCATGGGAAAACTTTTCAACATTGATTCATACAAATTAAAGACGCCATCAGAGTTCAAAAGGGCTGAGGTTCTTATCTGATGATGCGTCAAAAGAGAGGGTAGAATTTGGCCAATCTTCACCAATAAATCAGGGGCAGTTTCAGCTTTAGCCACCTCCATAATTCCTTCGTTGCCTCTTGCATTTCTCACTGAAGAAGAAACTTTCTCGTTTAGTTGTTCATAAAGCCTGACAATCTCTCTTGATAATAAATCTTGCGCAACATGCTTCCTTGCAGGTGTATGTACTGGGTAAATTGTGGGGTGTGTTGTGACATTCTGACTTCCACATTTTTCACAAGATTTTACAGTTTTTTTAGTCATCTTA
>CANMHY010000116.1 GCA_947497675.1 Alphaproteobacteria bacterium | reverse complement strand
ATTGGCATTCATATTCTTAATTTTACGTCGATCCCATCCGTAAAAAAATACCATAATGTCTTTCATGTGAAGGAAAAAGAAAGTGGTCTTCCTTATTTTAAAGATTTAGAACTTCATACGATAGAGTTGAAAAAATTTTCTGAGAATTCTCAAGAAGAGTTATCAGGGGTTGTTGCGAAAGTCAAAAATGCATTGGATATGTGGGTGGCTTTTTTAACGCGATATGATTTACTGAATAAAGATCGCTTGCCTCCAGAACTTGAGAACGAAGAGCTCAAGAAAGCACTTACCGTTCTTAATGTTATGAGTTTTGATGAAGAGGAAAGAGAAATCTATGAAGGACATCTCAAGTGGCTCAGGGTAGAAGCCAATACCCTTAAGAAATTTGAAGCTAAAGGGTTTGGAGAAGGGGACAATTTTAGAGTTAGAAAAACTGTTTTAAACATGCATAAGATGGGAATAGATATTGATACGATCTCTAAAGCAATGGAACTTACATGTGAAGAAGTCGAAAAGATTATAAGAGAAGAGAAAGAAAAAACGACTGGAGAAATCTAATCAGCGCCCTGTCCTTATTTTCCACCCTCTTTCTCAATCTTTGAAAAGTCCGCAAGGCGTTCAAATAAATCCACCACATTCTTCAAAAGAAGGAGCCTGTTGTCCCGAAGCATAACATCGGGAGAATTTACCTGAACCGTCTCAAAGAAAGAATGAAGCGCAGGGGCAAGATTGGAGAGGATTAAAAAAGCTTGATTAAAATCGGCGTCTTTTTTATCAAAGAGCCCTGTCTCAAACTCTACTTGAGCCTTCTGCAGTGCCTCCCAGAGAAGCGTCTCTGAAGGATCTTGAAATACGCCAGGCTGAACTTCTTTTGAACCATCAAAAGGGCTCTCTTTTAAAATATGACTTGCTCTCCGGTAAACCGTTAAGAAGATCTCACCTTCCTTTGATTTGAGGAAAGAATCAAGCGCCTCTGCAAGGTGGCAGGCTCTTGGAATATTATCAAACCAGGCTCCTGTTAGACACGCCGCGACCCGGTCCGGAGAAACACCTTGATCTTTCAGGCTAACTTTAAGTCTCTCTTCAAAGAATTCCAGAAGTTTTTGAACCGTTTTTTGGATCTCAAAATCTGTTACCCCTTGAGTTTGGTATGATTTTAAAACTGTCATCAGAAGGTCTTTAAGAGACACGTCAAGTTGATGACGTCTCAAAAGCCGAATGACGCCAAGGGCTGAGCGCCTGAGAGCATAAGGGTCCTTTGACCCCGTGGGCAAAAGACCCAGTCCAAAAAAACCAACCAGGGTATCGAGCCTGTCTGCTAAGGCAAGCGTCATGGAGACTTTCTTCTTGGACACATCCGTCTCAGACCAGAGATCATATTGGTCATAAATTGCCTCTGAGACCTCTTTTGCCTCTCCCTGCAGGTTGGCATAGTAAGATCCCATGATACCCTGCAATTCTGGAAACTCTCCCACCATCGTACTCACAAGATCTGCTTTTGCAAGGAATCCAGCACGTCCACACTGTTTTAGCGTTGTCTCTTCTTTAAACCCGATACTCTCGAGCACCAAAGATCCAAACTGTCCCATCCCTAACTCTTTTAAGCGTTCTGCTTTGTCATAAAGGGACCCAAGCCCTTTTTGAAATACACGCGTCTTTAATTTCGTGAGCATGTCCTCTAAAGAGGTTTTTTGATCTTGTTCCCAAAAAAATAAAGCATCCGACAAACGGGCTCTTAAAACGCTTTCATTTCCCTTTTGAATAATAACGTCTGCAGATGCAGGAGAAAATCCATTGGAGACGACAATAAAGAAAGGGGCGAGCTCCTTTTCGCCGTCTTTCTTAAGAGAAAAATAACGCTGATGAACCCGCATCGATGTCGTGAGAACTTCCCTCGGCAACGTCATAAAGTTATTCTGAATTTCCCCAAGAAGAGGAATGGGCCACTCCACAAGGCCTGTAACCTCATCAAGAAGACCTTCATCCGGTACAATTTGAAGGTTTTGACCCTGCGCTACTTTTAGAGCATCTTCCCAAATTTTTTGCTTGCGTTCCTTTTGATCAAGAAGAACAAAATGCTCTTTCAACTTTTGAACATAGTCCTCAAAGGACTGGACCTTGAAAGAATCAGGACTTAAAAAACGGTGACCCTTTGTTGAATTGGAAGACGTCACACGCCAGAGACCTCTCCCCACTGTCACAGGAATAACCTGCTCTCCAAAAAGAGCCAAAATGCCTCTGATCGGACGCACCCAAGAAAGATCTTGATCTCCCCACCGCATGGACTTTGGCCAGGGAAAATTCTGAATCAAACGTTCCACCAAAGGACCTAAAAGATCTTCGGTCTTTTTTCCTTTTTCAAAAGACCGATACATCCAGAAAGCACCCTTCGGACTTTCTTGCTGCGCGCAGGCATCAAGCGACGAAAGATTCTGAGATTTTAAGAACCCTTCAATGGCCTGAAATGGCGCATCAATCCGTGGCCCTCTAATTTCAGTCTCAAAATCATCTTGCGTCTCAGTCAAATTCTGAACGACGCCCACAAGCCGGCGCGGCGTAACATACGCCGTCACGCATTCAAAAGAGAGTCTCTCTTCTTTTAACGCCGCAGCGAGAAGGTTTTTTAAAGTCTCACACGCCCCAAGTTGCATACGGGCTGGAATTTCTTCAGATAAAATTTCAAAAAAGAACGATTTCATAAGACTCTCATTTCAAAGAAACAGGTGGGGAATTAACCCAAGCTTCACAACAAGCCCGTGCAAGATCGCGCACACGCCCAATATAAGCAGCACGCTCCGTGACACTTATTTTGCCCCGTGCATCCAAGAGGTTAAAGAGATGACTTGCCTTAATGCAGTAATCGTAGGCGGGACTCACAAGTCCTTTCTCGAGAAGAGAACGACTTTCCAATTCAGCATCCTCAAATCCTCTCAATAACAAATCTGTATTGGCAAATTCAAAGCCAAAGGCTGAGAACTCTTTTTCACGCCTGAGGAAAATGTCACCATAGGTGATTTTTTGGTCTCCTTCCCCACCATTCCAGTTCAACTCCCAAAAGGAACTCTTTCCCTGTAAAATGAGCGCAATACGTTCAAGTCCATACGTGAGTTCCACAGAAACAGGATCACACACCAGGCTTCCCATGTATTGGAAGTAAGTAAACTGGCTAATCTCTTGCCCATTACACCAGACTTCCCATCCCAAACCTGAGGCCCCCAACGTGGGACTCTCCCAGTCATCTTCGACGAACCGGATATCATTTTCCGTAAGAGAAAGACCGATTTCTTTCAAACTCTCCAAATAAAGCTCTTGAGAATTCACGGGAGACGGTTTCATGATCACTTGAAACTGATGGAAGGCCTGCACACGATTGGGATTTTCACCATAGCGGCCATCAGAAGGTCTCCGAGAAGGTTGAACAAAAGCTGCATTCCAGGGCTCTTTTCCAAGCGCTTTCAATGTTGTTGCCCAATGGAATGTCCCCGCGCCCATTTCAAGGTCGTAGGGCTCCAGAATGGCACATCCCTGACGTCCCCAAAAGGCTTTTAGTTTAAAAATAAGATCTTGGAAAGAAAGGCTCACGTCGTTTCCTTTTTTAGAGTTATTTGAAGTCTTGAGCAGAGGTAGGCATTATATTATTTGGTTTATAAACAGTGTCTAGTTGATAAAGCACACCAATGTCTCTAAAGACTCTTTGTTGAGGAATGGGTGCAGTCTCTTGAATCCCTTGTCTCATTGTTTTCACTGGAATCCACCATTGTTTAGACCGCGATTTTTGAAGGACATCAGCGCCTAGAGTATAATTTACAGAGGATTTTTGTGCTTTGATACGGGGCACGAAACTACGTTTTCCAATTCGAAAACTGTCTTTTGGTATTGGTGAAGGATTTTTGTTTTGCTCTGGTAAAGTGGTATTGCTCCCATTCTGTGTCTTCATTCCAAAAACAGAATTTTCTACACTGTTCCTCGGCAAGCACACAATTCCTATAAAGAAGCCTCTTTGAATAACGCTAGCCATGATTAGATCTTCCTCTGTCCA
>CANMHY010000115.1 GCA_947497675.1 Alphaproteobacteria bacterium | reverse complement strand
ATTTGCTCTAATTTTTCTTTTGAAAATAAAAGAGCCTATTACTTCTTATCAAAAGATATAACAATTTCTGATTTTCTAAAAATCTTGGAAGATCCGTCTGTTTTTATCGATTTCTCTTGAAAATTTCAGAAACTATCGTTACACACTTTCAATCTCATCTTGACCTTTGCCCTCCAAGAGAACAACAGCCCTTGAAAACCGTTCTCTTTGAGAGATAAACGTTGTCTCACGTGTTCGTAATTCTTCAATAATCTCAAGGGGGGCACGGGCAACAAAGTTAGCATCTGCAAGCCGTTTTGTGATTCCAAGAATTTCTTTCTCAAGTTTTGAAATCTCCACCACAAGCCGTGAAATCTCAACTTCCACATCCAAAAGACCATCTACAGGAAAAGAAAGTCCAAGATCTTTAAAAATAATGGTCAAGGAAACGTCTGCGGGGGGAGGTGTTTCCCATGAAAAACTTTTCACACGGGCAAGAGCACCCAAAAATAAATCATATTTTTTGAGAAGTATAAAGCTTTTCTCATCGCCCTCTTTCACATAAATTGAAATATATTCCTTTGGAGAAATGTTCATCTCGGACCGAAAAGAACGAATCTCCGTAATAAGGTCAATGACCCAATCTATTTCTTCTTTAATGATATGATTTTTAACATTGTCTGACAGCTTTGGCCAAGGAGATGTAATTAAGAGTGTTTTCTCATTTTGATTCTCTTGAAAAAACTCCCAAAGCTCTTCCGTGATAAAAGGCATAATGGGATGGAGAAGATGTAAAATTTGACCAAATGCCCAAGCAAGCATCTGCTTCAATTCTTCTGTTTGACGATCTTCTGTCTGAAAACAACACTTGGAAAACTCAATGGCCCAATCACAAAAAGTATGCCACACGCCTTGATAAAGATAATGAGCGGCTTCATTAAATTTATAAGCGTCCAAAGCTTGCCCCACCAACTCAGAAAGAGATTTGATCTCATAGAAAATCCACTGACTGATAACACCTTTGACATCTTCTGGCGAAAAATTTGGCGGACAAACACACCCATTCATCTCTAAAAACCGTGCAACGTTCCAAATTTTTGTTGTAAAATTTCGATACCCTTCAATTCTCGACTCCGAAAGTTTAACGTCCCGTCCTTGAGCAGAGAGCGCACACAATGTAAACCTTAAAGCATCTGTTCCAAATTTTTCAATCAAAACACTTGGATCTAAAACATTTCCCTTAGACTTTGACATCTTTTGGCCTTTTTCATCTCGAACCAAGGCATGCATGTAGACGGTTTTAAAAGGAACTTCTTTCATAAAATGAAGTCCCATCATCATCATTCGGGCAACCCAAAAAAAGATAATATCAAAGCCTGTTACCAAAACATCTGTGGGATAATACCGTTTCAACTCAGGCGTTTTTTCAGGCCATCCCAGCGTTGAAAACGGCCATAATGCAGAGGAAAACCAAGTGTCTAGAACATCTTCATCTTGCACCAACGTCACCAAAGACCCATAATGTTTTTTTGCAGAAATCTCAGCTTCTTCTTCATTTTTTTCAACAAAAATAAACCCATCCGGACCATACCAGGCAGGAATGCGGTGTCCCCACCAAATCTGACGAGAAATACACCAAGGTTCAATATTATTAAGCCATTCAAAATAAGTATTCGTCCACTGAGCGGGAACAAAGGTCGTCTGACCTTCTTTAACGGCCTTTAAAGCAGGTCCTGCGAGCTCTTTTGCATTCACATACCATTGATCCATCAAAAGAGGCTCTATGATCACTCCGGAGCGATCTCCATGAGGAACTGTATGTTGAACATCCTCAATCTTTTCTAAAAGCCCACGTACTTTCAAGTCTTCAACTATTTTTTTCCGAGCAACAAATCTGTCAAGGCCACGGTATTCCTCGGGAACAAGATCGTTGAGCTGAGCTGTTTGCGTTAAAATATTACGGACCTCTAATCCCTGACGTTTTCCAACGCCAAAATCATTGAAATCATGAGCTGGGGTAATCTTAACGGCCCCAGACCCTTTTTCTGGGTCACTATGCGTATCTGCCACAATTGGAAGGAGCCTTCCGTCAAAGGGGTGTTTAACTTTTTTTCCAATAAGGTCTTGGTATCTTGGATCGTCAGGATGAACAGCAATACCTGTATCTCCGAAAAGCGTTTCAGGCCGACTTGTTGCCACGGTTATAAATCGGGTTGCATCATCCGCAAGAGGGTATTTAATATACCAAAGATGACCTTTCATGTCTTTCTGTTCAACTTCAAGATCTGAAATCGCCGTTAAGAGTTTAGGGTCCCAATTTACAAGACGTTTATCTTTGTAAATGAGGCCTTTTTTATAAAGCTCAACAAAAACATCTCGTACCGCCTCACTTAACCCATCATCCAAGGTAAAGCGAGACCGATCCCAATCTGCGGAACATCCTAAAAGGCGCAGTTGCTCAGAAATTATGTCACCAGATTTGTCTTTCCAGGACCAAACATGCTCTAAAAATGCGTCTCGCCCAATTGTCCGACGATCCACGCCTTGAGCTGCCAGGTTGCGCTCAACCACCATTTGAGTTGCAATTCCAGCATGATCAACGCCAGGCTGCCATAAAACATCCTCCCCTAACATGCGATGATAGCGCACAAGAATATCTTGGAGTGTATAGGTAAGGGCATGCCCCACATGCAACGTTCCCGTTACATTAGCAGGTGGCATCATAATGGTATAAGGCTTTGTTTTTGCCTTTGGATTTGAACTAAAAGCTTTTGCTTTTTGCCAAATTGATAACCATTTATGGATAAATCGATCAGGAGAATATGTCTTATCAAGCATCAAAAAAACTTTAAAAATAACACCAACACGAAACGAGGACCATTAAGAAAGAACTACTATTAAGAAAGCGTCGATTGTGTCAAGCGCTCAATTTCTTTTGCAACCAACCTCTCTACAATCAGAGGAAGATTTTGATTTAACCAATCTCGAATAAAAGGACGCATGATTTCTTTCATAAGAACATCAACGGTCTGTCCAGCAAGACCTGTGTGTTCTTCTTGGGCCTGTTTTACTTCAACAGCCTTCGATAAAATCTTAAATGCATGGGCGACTGACTCATAGGAATCATCTGATAAAATCGGAGAAGGGGCTCCTTGAGAGATCGAATTACCAAAAGAATTACTGGCCGTTCCCGTCATCGCTCCAGAAATCGGAATCGTATTAAAAGCAGGCGTCGGGACAGGAGCTGGGGCTACAGGAGAAGAAGGCGATGTCGAAACTGTCGCAGAAGGAGCAGAAACAGAGACAGCCGGACTGTCAATAGGATGTGTTAGCTCAAGAACATCACCGGGCCCAGCGGGTGCAAACTCAGATTCGTTTAGAGAGGTATCACTTTGTATCCCATTCGTTTCGCCAATGGCTTGACGAATTGAATTCAAAATTTCTTCCATAGACACAGACTCAGATTTTTCAGGAAGTTGCCCTGTATCGACCATTTTTTTCTCCGCCTTTGACACGTGTTATCAAAATTTAAAGTGTCCTTTTTACTCTGAAAAACTTTCCACTCAGACCTTTGAGATTCTTATGAAGTTTCAGAATACATGAATTTTTCAAAATCGTGAAATTTTTTCTTTACTTTTTTCATCTTCACAGGTTTTTATTCTCCCACACATCTAAAATGAAAGCAAGCCCTCGTTAAAGTCTCCCTGAAACCTCTAAATCCTTACCCTCTATACATCAAACAAAAATAACACAGGTAAATTATCCTCTTTCGTTCTTCTCAAAAAGCTTCTCTCCTTCCAGAAGATTTTTTCTAAAAAGAAAAAATCTCAATTTTCTCTTGAATATTTGACCAAAATTCCTTTATTCTTCCTAAGGTAAAACTTTTTAATTTCAGGAAAATTAATGTCTTTCATTGTTGCTGCACTCTATAAATTTACATCGCTTCCAGACTTCAAAAATATTCAACAAGCTCTTTTAAAGCTTGGAAAAGAATATCATTTAAAAGGATCACTACTTCTTGCTGAAGAAGGGATTAATGGAACTGTCTCGGGAAGCCGTGAT
>CANMHY010000114.1 GCA_947497675.1 Alphaproteobacteria bacterium | reverse complement strand
CTCTAAAAATAAAAATATCTATCATGAGCGGATTTTCTGAAAACATTCACAAAAAAATTTCATAAAATTTTAAACCTTAGATCCGTAAATCTATTATGAAACGACCTGTACCGAACACTTTACAGCACACTTTCCCGATTCTTCAAGGGTGCTTTCATCTGTTATTGTGGAATGATGAGATTGACAGCTGTCAGGACAGTTTTCAGATCTACACTTTTTTATGTCTGTCACTTTCGATTTTTCCTTATATGACGTCTCTGAATAACAATTCCCACTCAAAATAAAACTTAAAAGAAGGACGAGACTCCCAAAACAACGACGCATTCACATTCTCCCGAACAAGGACTTAAACATCTGGTAAAAAACAGTATAAAATCTACCACAAAGATTTTTTAAACAGAAGAAGATTTATTCTCCTTTGCAAAAAAAGAGAGGTTGCTCGCTTTTCATGGTTCATCTTCATATTCCATACAATTCTCCTCCCTCATTTCTCACAAGAGTTTGAAGTTTTGTAAAAATCTCAAGGTCCTTTTTGCATAAAAAATACTTTAAGCCAAGCCTGAGTCCTAAAAAAATAAAACCGGAAGAAGTTCTCACATCCAAGAGGAAAGGAAAAAAAGAAGGATCTTCTTTAAATCTCAGGTGTCGCTCTTTCCAAAGATCATCACACTCCTCATAAGCATAAGCCCAAAGAGAAACGCCAAAAGTCTGGCAGTTTTCAAAAGAGCAAGCGTAGAAAAGGGTCGAAGAGGGTCTTTCTTCTCGATTGTTAATCAACAAAATTGCTGACGCCAAGAGAATTTGAGGGCTCTCCACACAAATTAAAGAACACGGAAGTTCATCGTCTTTATCTCGTAAAAGAAAAAAATTCTCCATTATTTTTTAACGGCGCTAAACACGCATCGGCATGACAACAAAAGAAAGCCCAGGATCTTTTTCATCTTGCAGTAAAATTGCTGAACCAGGATCTTTTAAAGCAATACTGAGCATATCTCCTTTAACATGCCGAGCCGCCTCTAGAAGATATCGTGCATTAAATCCCGTCTCAAAAGGAACACCCGCATAAGAGACTTCAACTTCCTCAAAGGCCGTTCCCAATTCTGGATTTGAAGAGGACAGCATCAGTGTTTCTTCTTGAATTGTGAGTTTAATCGTATGCGTTTTATCAGACGCCATGACAGAAACCCGATCGACGGCATCTGCAAAAAGTTTTGTCGGAACTTTTAGAAAAAAGGGATTGTCGGTTGGAATAACCTTTTCATAATCTGGAAATGCCCCATCAATAAGCCGTGATTGCAAATGAACACCCCCAAAGGTAAGGGAAATTCTTCTTGAAGAGAAAGAAACAATCACCTCTCCCCCTTTATCCAACAATTTTACAACCTCGCAAATTGTTTTTTGAGGAACAATAATTTTGGGCAAAGACTGCCCTTCAACATTTTTTCCAAACTGAATATCTAATGCCTCAGCCTTTGCAAGGCGATGTCCATCGGTGGCAACGGCTCTTAAAAAAGGCTTATCATCGTTAAACAACACCTCAAAATAAATACCGTTAAGATAATAACGTGATTCTTCCAGGCTCATTGCATAACGTGTTTTTTCAATAAGATCCCCAAGATCAGAAGCTTTCATTGTAAATTCATAAGGAGAGACAACGCGTTTAATTTCAGCGTATTCTTCTGCAGGAAGCGTCCCTAATCGGAACGTCGATCGATTGACCTTAACGTTAAAAGGCTCTCTCCCATCCATTGTATCTTGATTACAAGAAAGCTCCGGAGATGAATCTTCAGGAAGACGGCTAATAATATCATAGAGCATTTGTGCTGACACTGTAATCGCACCCATTTCGTCCACCTTCTCAGCCACAAGAGACTCATGGATCGAGAGCTCTAAGTCTGTTGAAGACAATGTCAACTCATTTCCTTGTCCTGCCTCAATTAAAATGTTGGACAAGATCGGGACTGTTGTCCTTTTTTCAATTATTCCCTTCGCATGTTGTAATGCTTTAAGAAGCTCTGAACGACCAATCGTGGCTTTCATAATCTTTCACCTATCTCATTATTGACTAACTTTGTAGCATCTGTGTTAAAAATTCGAGGTCTTGTAACAACTCAGAATCTGTTTCTTTTAACTTATCAATCGTTTTAACAGCATGAACCACCGTTGTATGATCACGGCCCCCAAAAGCTCTTCCGATATCAGGATAAGATTTTGTTGTTAATGTTTTTGCCAAATACATCGCAATTTGTCTTGGACGCGCAAATACACGAGCACGCGACAAAGATTGAAAGTCGGAAAGCTTGATCCCATATCTTTCAGATACACGTTTTTGAATATCATCCAACGTAATTCGACGGTCATTTGCACGAAGAAGATCCTTCAACACTTCTTGCGTCATTTCAAGGGTTATTTCTCTTCCCACAAAAGAGCTATGGGCCGCAATTCGCGTCAATGCACCTTCCAATTCACGCACATTAGAAGAAATTTTATGAGCAATAAATTCCATGACTTTCCCTGGAATTTTTAACCGCATGGTTTCTGCCTTAGACTGTAAAATACCCAACCTCAATTCATAGGTTGTTGGATGAATATCAGCAACAAGACCCCATCCCAAACGAGACCGCATTCTTTCTTCAATGCCGTTTAAGTCAGAAGGGGATTTATCCGCAGAAACAATTATTTGACGATTTTGGTCTACAAGCGCATTAAATGTATGAAAAAACTCTTCTTGCGTCGATTCTTTTCCACAAATAAACTGAACATCGTCAATCATAAGAACATCCACAGATCGAAACTGCTCTTTGAACACCATCGTGTCCTTGTGACGCAAAGCTCTAATAAATTGATACATAAATTTTTCAGCGGACAAATAAATAAAACGACGCTTTGGATGAAGCTGTCTAATCTTCCACGCAATGGCATGCATGAGATGTGTCTTTCCAAGCCCAACGCCCCCATATAAAAAAAGAGGATTAAACGTCACGCTTTCTTCTTCGGCAACACGTAAAGCTGCGGCATAGGCAAGTTCATTGGGCTTTCCAACGATAAAATTTTCAAAGGTAAAACGAGGATCTAAATCCCCCCCAAAGGTATTGGGGTAAAAGGATTCCTCAATTTCATCCCGTGAATTTTGATCAAAGACAGGAGAATTTCCCACCAATTTTAAAGGAACGTCTTGCAGAGTTGCCTCTTCCTGAGGAGAAATCACAACAAGATCAATTTCTTTCAAAGAAGGCATTATCTGCCTCAAAAGAAGCTTAAGACGAGACCCATAGTGGGTCGATATCCAGTCTCGCATAAACGGTGTTGGAAGAGATAAAATAAACCTGTCGTCTTCAAAAGACACAAACTCTAAGTGTTTGAACCAGGTATCAAAACTTGATTTTCCAAATTCTTTCTTAAGAGACTCCTGGACATTCTTCCAAAAAGAAAAATCAAAAGGCTTATTTTCTATTTTAAAAGATTCTTTCTTTTCCGATAGAAACGCAACACTCTCTAAAAAGGAAGATCCCTCTGACAGACCACGCGACTCAACGCGATTTTGAAGGGAGCCAATATCTGCCATAAGATTTCTCTCGTTAAAATTAAGAATTTAAAAATACAAACCTGCCGCCCTTAATATTTAAAATCCAAACCCTGTTATCATGAGACAAGGGTACGATCTTGTTTTTTCTAAGGCAAAACACATCGACATTTTAGATTAGATAAATGATAAAAAAACCCACTCCTAAAATATAATTTTAAGAGCAAAGAAACGCTCATGAAGGGTGATCGTCTTTCAAAGATATAACGGAGATACGCTTAAACTACAAGATCAAAAATCACATTAAATTCATAAATTTTCCTTTAAAAACAAACATCTATTTTATCCTTTGAAATCAATTTGTTACCTTGTTTTCCAAGGGAATCAAAGGCTTTTCAAGCAAAAAGGCCTCTCATTTCATCTATTCAAAGAGGAGGAGAGCCCCGGGTATCCAATGAAATCAATTTGTTACCTTGTTTTCCAAGGGAATCAAAGGCTTTTCAAGCAAAAAGGCCTCTCATTTCATCTA
>CANMHY010000113.1 GCA_947497675.1 Alphaproteobacteria bacterium | reverse complement strand
AGCTCGTGTAGCCACGCCACATTAGTGGTAACTCTAATGCGCCGCTCTTCAATCCGACCATGGCCCTTGTCAACGTCCTTGTAATCTTCCCATTGTTCGCTCTCTGGGGATTTTTCAAAGTAAAGCCGGACATCGTCATTCAGATTTCCCTGATTTCCTTAACAGGACGTAACTTATTTGATAAAGAAGTCGACTGTATCAGTTATCATTTGAACGTTGAATCAAAGATCCAAAAAAGATATCTTTTTTCGCTTTCGTACGTCTTTATTGAGCTTCCAAAATTTAAAAAGAAAGCGGAAGACTTAAAAAGTATTGAAGATGAATGGCTTTATTTTTTTTCAGAGTGGAACGAGACGCAGGAGCCGCCATCTACCATCAAAGATCCTTTGTTTTAGAGGCCTACAGTGCTATTGAACAATTCAATTTAACAGAGGCAGAATACGATGCTTACTTAAGATCTCGCCTTGCGCAAGAAGCCGATGATCTTATGATGAGTAGGACAATCTCTGAAAATATCGAAAAAGGAGAAAAACTTAACGCTCAGAAAACAGCCCGAAAAATGATTAAGAAGCAAATGGATATTGAAACGATTGTTGATTTTACAGGTCTTTCACATGCAGAAATCGAAGCGTTGATAAAAGAAGAAAAGCCTGAGTAAGAAAAAAAATCTTCTTTAATAATGTGAAAATCTGATATTGAAAGAGAACCCCCTCAACACATTAAAAAATGATAATTCATTTGTTTGAATCAGTCGTTCTCTGTCTGAGTGTCTCTATCCAGTTCACGAGCAACATGCGATAGGGAGGGAGATCGTTTTTGAAAGAAGAAGGATTACAGGATGCAACGTACTTTTCAAGAAAATGCTTTGTTAACGCAAAGGCTTCTTGAAGGTGAAGGGGCTCCGGGAAGACAGAAGAGGTCTCAGCACGAGAAAGGTCTAGGTCCCTCATAAAAGAAGGAAGGGGCAACAGGCGATCAAGATAGCCCTCTCCCCCTTGACGTGTGACGGCATGGCCGGTCTTTGGAGAAACAAAGGCTAAATTTTCGGTGTTTCCTGTAACGGCACACTTTGAGAGATCCATCCCAAATCCAATTTCGCGGAGGAGAGATATTTCATAAGAAATATAGGCTAAAATCCAAGAAGTATCTTCCGTTTGAAGGTCCTTGATAAAAGTGACAAGGTATTCATAAAGGATGGGATGCGCATCGCGCTCAGCCAATGTTTTTTCCGTTAAAGAAAGGGCGGAAGAGAGGGCATAGAGTTTTCCGGTATGTCCAAAAATATGCATAAGAGGAGAGCGTTGTTGTCTTTCAATCCCAGACCATTCCCCAAGATGATCTTGAAGACGTGCTTTCCAGTTAAGCTTGATATGTTCTCCTGACTCAGGAAGAGAGGTCTTTCCGCGATAAAGTCCAGCATGCTTTCCATGTGTTTTTGTTAAGAAAACAAAAATATGATTCTTTTCTCCAAATTTTTGCTTTTTTAATAAAATCCCAGTGTCTTCCCACTGCATCCTTGATTCTTTCTTGCGCTTTTGACATCCTGTCCCCCTTGAAAGGAGAAAAATTCCTTAAATTCAGACAACAAGCTGATTTAAGGATAGTTCCTGATTCAACGAAACTGCCTTCACCGCTTTTGACGGCGTTGGTCTTATCTTACTGTCTCTCTACAGGCGCGTACGGCATGCCCTGACGCTTTAAACGATACTGAAAGCTCCTAAACCTTCATCATTTACGACTATATTCGAGGGCGTAAAAAAATTCAAGAGCACATGGGCTAAAAAAATTAGAACAGAAACTTTAATTTTTTATTTACGATCTGAAATTGTTAAGTTCTCCAAAATATATTGAAACCTCTTAGAAAGAGGCGCTCTCATCTCCAACCTAAAGGAAGGAGTTTTCGAGCGCCTATGGGATAAATTAATTTTTTGGGAAATCAAGCCCTAATTCTTGATAATAAGAACGCTTTTCTTGCCATTTTTCATCTACCTTTACATGAAGAAAAAGATGAACGGAGCACCCAAAGAGAAGCCCCAATTCTTTTCGGGAAAGCATTCCTATTTCTTTGATTTGAGTACCCTTTGCTCCCAAAATAATTGCGCGATGAGAGACTCTTTCCACATAAATTGTTTGATCAATTTTAAGAGATCCATCGTCAAATCGTTCAAAAGATGTTGTTTCAACGGTGAGCCCATAGGGAAGTTCTTCATGAAGCTTTAAAAAAAGAGTTTCCCGAGTAATTTCAGCGGCCCAAATGCGTTCATTTAAATCTGTTTGCTGATCTTTAGGGTAATGCCAAGGGCCAAAGGGAGAATGATTTTCAAGGTAAGTTAAAAGTTCTGAAAGACCACTTCCGGCGATGGCTGAAATCATAAAAATTGTCTCACATCCCATTTCAGAAAGTGTCTGAGACATCTTCAAAAGAACTTCTTTTTTGACAAGATCAATTTTATTAAGAAGAACAATGAGTTGCTTGGGTTTTTTAACAAGTTTTTCAATAAGCTCTAAAACAAAAGGAGAAAGTCCTTTTTGAACGTCCACCATGAAAAGAGTCAAATCTGTATCATCGTAGGCTTTCCATACAGAAGCTAACATGGCGTGGTCCAGACGTTTTTTAGGAGAGAAAATCCCAGGGGTATCGATAAAAACCAGTTGGGTATCGGCAACATTTCGAATCCCGAGAATTCGAAAGCGCGTGGTTTGAGGTTTATGGGTAACAATTGAAATTTTTGCCCCCACGAGCTGATTGATAAGTGTGGACTTTCCGGCATTGGGAAGTCCTAAAATGGAAATAAATCCACAGCGTGTTTCAGATGTCATTTTGGTGTTTCCTCTGAGGATAAATGTTCTAAAAGAAGGTGTGCCGCCGTTTGTTCAGCTTGTTTACGGGAAGGTCCCCAACCTTCAGTCCGGGTTGGCTTATTCTTTTTTATGACTTTAACGCGGACATGGAACTGAGGGGCATGATCCGGTCCCTCAGAGGCAAGTATTTCATAGGTTGGAAGCGAAAATCCGTGCGCCTGAGCCCATTCTTGAAGGCGCGATTTTGCATCTCTTAAATTTTTTTGAGACGTTTTTTTAAGATAGGGTGTCCAGTATTTTAAAATAAACTCTTGAGCCTTAAGAGGTCCTGCATCCAAAAAAAGAGCTCCTAAGATTGCTTCTCCAGCATCTGCAAGCACATTTAAAGGGAGGTCGGTCCGTTTTAATGACTTTGAGAGACGAAGATAAAGATGAAGGGGCCATGTCTGAACCACTTCTCCAATACATTCTTTTCGAACAAGATCTACCAATCGATGGGAGAGATTCCCCTCTTCTTCGGTCTCAAAAGTAGTGTAAAGAGCCTCTGCGATGACGCATCCCAAGACGCGGTCTCCTAAAAATTCAAGACGCTCGAAAGAAGAAAGTCCCTTACGATGGGTGTAACTTGGATGCGTTAACGCCCCTTCCAAAAGTGCTTTGTTTGTAAAGGTATGCCCCAAAAAAGCTTCAAGTTCTTGATAAGGATAAGGTGCATGAGAGGGGGACATTATTAGTTAATGATCTTAAAAAGGCGACTATATCTAATGGCCGT
This sequence comes from Alphaproteobacteria bacterium, assembly GCA_947497675.1. Lineage (GTDB taxonomy): Bacteria > Pseudomonadota > Alphaproteobacteria > 16-39-46 > 16-39-46 > 16-39-46. Next base: position 499 of record CANMHY010000113.1, on the reverse strand, counting down.
AAACCATTTCCAAGGTTGCCACCAAATAAATCGATCTGAAAACCATTCTTTAGCACTAAACCAGTCCATCGGAACACGTAGGGTGCTTTGAGGCCAATAAGAGTGCTCTTCTGAGAAATAGATAAGGCTTGCCTTTCCGAGAATATACTCCTCAGGAACAAATCCAAGGTTGTTAATGATGCGACTATCACCAGAATGATCTCGGTTATCTCCCATCATGAAGTAATGGCCGGGAGGGACTTCATAAAGAGGCGTGTCATCAAGTCGTGCCTCTCCAAAAGGAACGTCTTTCAAAATGTGATGTTGCGTTCCATTCGGGAAAGTTTCAATATATTGCTCTGAGACATGCGTTGATTGATCATCTTCGTCAACGTAAGAATAATCCTCAATGCGTTCGAGCTTAACAGCCTCATTGTTGATATGAAGAATACCTTCTTTCATTTGAATGGTATCTCCAGGCGTTCCCACAACGCGCTTAATCCATTGAAATTCTGTATCA
>CANMHY010000112.1 GCA_947497675.1 Alphaproteobacteria bacterium | reverse complement strand
CAAAAAATTGTGGATGAAGAAACACATATGTGTCCTGCCTATGTTGATATACAGGCTGAGGACTATGTTATAGGATCTGCCATTGGTGTGACCTTAACGGTGCGGGAGAAAAAAGGAGTGTTGGTGGTTCCTTTTGAGTCTATTTTTATTCAAAATGGAGAAACTGCGATTTATCGTGTTGAAGGGGAAAACGCGATTTTATCAAACGTAGAGATGGGATTTCGAGAAAAAGATCACGTTGAAATCTTATCCGGGCTGAATCAAGGGGATCAATTGATCCTGAGAGGTCAACAACGGCTTTATCCTGGCGCTTCAGTTAAGATTTATGAGGCGACGGCCCCATCAACATCATCTCAAGTTCTTTCAAAATGAACCATACTGCTTATTTTATCAAGCATCCTGTCATCGCATTGGTTTTAAACGCCTTTATTTTTCTGATTGGGGTGCTTTCCTTCTTTTCAATTCCCTTGAGAGAATATCCTGATGTTCAGGTTGTGACACTCGTTGTCAGAAGCTCTTATCCAAATGCAAGTGCTGAGCTTATTGAGTCCTCGGTGACAAATATTCTGGAAGATGAACTCTCAGGGATACAGGGGATTGATGTGCTTACATCTTACTCCAATGATGGGAGCTCTTTTGTGGAATTGACGTTTCAACCTGGAACAGAAATGAATCAAGCTTTGCTGGATGTTCAAGGGGGGCTTGGACGTGTCCGAGCGATGTTGCCAAAAGAAGTAAAAGAACCAAGTGTCGAGCGCAAAGGGAAGTCAGATGGAATGCCTTTTATGGTGGTCTCTCTTGCTTCATCCGCAATGGATTTTGGAGCTTTAACGCATTATGCTGAACTTAATTTAAAAAATGCATTTCGAAGTCTTAAAGGTGTTTCTTCGGCCCTTGTCTGGGGGCAACCCTACACCTATAAAATTGTTCTTGATCCTCAAAAAATGTATGATTTTGGGGTTAATGCAGACGAGGTATTTGAAGCTCTTGAAAAAAATAACCTCTCGCTTCCGGCTGGAAAATTTCAAAATAAAATTCCAACAACTTTAAATGTTGAATTGTCTTCCATTGAGGATTATGAAGAGCTCGTCGTTAAAGAACAAAGAGAAGGAGGATTTGAAGGTGAGGGGCGATCTCCTCCTGTTTTCCTAAAGTCTATTGCCCGTATTTCCTTAGAAACAGACACGTCGACCAGTCGTGTTCGGATTAATGGTGAAACAGGTCTTGTTCTTGCCATTGCACGCACAAGTGATTCGAACCCTCTTGATGTCTCGAAATTGGTCCATGAAAAAGTAAATGATCTTGAAAAAATACTTCCAAAGGGTGTTAAAATAAAAATTGTTCAAGACCAGGCCGAGTTTATAAGGGCCTCCCTTGACAATATTCAGTCTTCTTTGATAGAGGCTTGTCTTTTTGTTTTGGTGATTGTCTTTCTGTTTTTAGGAAATATGAGATCAACGCTTATTCCCCTCATAACAATTCCCATTTCTTTGGCAGGGTCTCTTATCTTTTTGAAAATGTTTGGATTTTCGATTAATATTATGACACTTTTGGCCATGGTTCTTGCTGTGGGATTGGTCGTGGATGATGCCATTGTGGTGCTCGAAAATATCACGCGTCATTTGGAGGAAGGCCTATCCGGCCTTGAGGCGGCGCTTCTCGGGTCTAAAGAAATTGGATTTGCTATTGTAGCAATGACCTTAACACTGACAAGTGTTTATGCGCCCATTGCTTTTATTCAAGGGGCAATTGGACAGCTTTTTGTTGAGTTTTCTGTAGCCCTTGCTGGGTCAGTTTTGATTTCAGGGTTTGTGGCTTTGACGCTCTCTCCGATGATGTGCTCAAAAATACTCCAAAAACATCCCAAGCATATTTTGCCTTTTATTGAAGAAAAATTAGATTTTTGGACCCTGTCTTATGGAAAGATTTTAACTTATGTCTTAAATCATCAGTTTTTGATGGGGTTATTTGCAGCCTTGGCGGTTGGAGCGGCGGCTTTTTTCTTTCAAATGATTCCTCAAGAAGTTGTTCCGAAAGAAGATAGGTGCTTTATAGGCGTTTATATTCCTCCTATTTATGGACAAGATATTGATACCATGGAGAATAAATTAAAAGAGGTGGAAAAGATTGTCGGCTCCATTCCCGAAGCACAAGAAAATCTTATTTTTATTGGAAGTTGGGGAGGGAATATCTGTCTTCCCTTAAAGCCAAAATCCGAAAGAAAACGTTCCGCCGACGAGATTGTAAATTCGATACGTCCTCAAATGGCTGCATTTCCATCCATTGATGTCTGGCCTTGGAGTTGGGATTCTGGTCTTCCAGGAATGGATAATGCTTTAAATGGAGGTCAAGTTGATCTTGTGATTTCCACTGTTGACAGTTATCAAGACCTTTTTAAAGAAGTCGAGAACGTGAAGAAAATTCTTGAGGATCAAAAAATCTTTAAGTCAGCTCATCACGATCTCAAGTTGAACTTCCTGGGGATGTTTATTGATTTGGATACGAATGGGATCGCAAAGTTAAATTTGAGCCCTAAACAGATCGGTAAAATGATTGAAATCTTTTTCAGCGGAGATCACTCTTTAGCCTTTCAAAAAGATGGCATTTTATATCCCATTACCCTTGAAGGACCATCTTACCCTTGGACGCTTGATGAGCTTTATGTAACAAACGCGTCAGGAAAGCGGATTTCATTGGGGAGTATTGCAACGGTTCGTCTTAAGGCTCAACCCAAGGAATTATTTCACTATAATCAAATGCGCTCAACCAAATTAAGCGCAGATCTTTCGTCAACAGATAAAATTGAGCCTGCCATGGAAAAGCTTCTTGGTGTGGTTGATAAGAGCGTTCCTTCCCACTATAAAAAAAGCTGGACTGGGGTTGCGAAGGTCTATCAGGAATCCTCAATGACAATGATTCTTTTGTTTAGTCTCGCTCTGGTTTTTATTTATGCTATTTTATCGATGCAGTTTGAGAATTTTATGGATCCTTTGATTATTTTGTTAACGGTCCCTTTAGCCATTTCCGGAGCCTTGTTTACGGTTTGGCTTTTTAATCAATCTCTCAATATTTATACCCAGGTTGGGTTAATTACCCTCATTGGTCTCATTACGAAGCACGGAATCTTGATCGTTGAGTTTACCAATCAACTTCAAAAATCCGGGGTTCCTTTATCAAATGCCATTGAGACAGCATCAAAGTTGAGATTAAGACCAATTCTAATGACGACAGGAGCGATGATTTTTGGCGCAATTCCCTTGGTTTTATCTCAAGATGCAGGATCTGAAGCACGCCATGCCATTGGATGGACACTTTTGGGAGGCCTAAGTTTTGGAACGTTCTTTACGCTCTTTGTTCTTCCCTCGCTTTGTTACAGCATAAAATCCCGGTATAAGAAAAGATCCCAGGAGGCTTGAGAAGAGAAGAAAAAAGAGAGAAGGACTTGTCTAAAAGTACATTTAACCTTCTGAAAAATAATAATATATTGAAGAAGTGGAAATTATAATATACTTAGCTGAGCTTTCAGTTAAGACGAGCTCTAATGATTGGATTCCAGAATTTCAATGATGTCATCGATCTCTTTAGAGTGCTCTATAATATATTTGTCTGCAATCTCAATAAGGAGCCTCATATTTTCAGGAGAAGCGTCAAAAGAATCTGATGCAATTTCAGGCAAAGGAGGATTTAAGCGAAAATAATATTCTAAGCCAAATCCTTTTTCTTTTTTAACCTCCTCCATAAGCATATTAATCTTATGGTCGTTTCCTAAAAAAACCATTTTCATCCAGATCTCAGGGGCATGGAGAAGACCTTCATTTTTACGAGTCTCGGGGTGGGGATGAGAAGAGATGTACCCCGTTCCCAAAGAGACGATAAGTTTAGGACTTTCGGGATACATTTGTTGAGTGTACATAAGAGCGAAAACAACTGGATCGTTCAAGACAAACGCCGCATCTGTTAAGTAGTGTCTGAACGAAAACCTCTTCAGGCTTTGTAAAATATAGGATTAACCGTGATAGTTACAAACGAAGTTTTAGGTTTTTTACTCTCAAATTCTCAAAAAAAGACGGAAAATCGTTTGATCAATCTCGATTTAGACCGTTTTTAAAAA
>CANMHY010000111.1 GCA_947497675.1 Alphaproteobacteria bacterium | reverse complement strand
AGGATTCCCCATTCCGATTCTCTCTTGGGTTCTTTTTCCTTTCCTAAACGGTCTTCTTGATATAATAAGGATCTTAAGCGGCATACCCATCGCATTTCTTTGAGGAGAAAATGAATGAGCATTGGAATTTGGCAGATTATTTTAATCCTTTTAATCGTGTTAATTGTTTTTGGATCTGGAAAACTTCCCAAGGTCATGGAAGACCTTGCAAAGGGGATTAAATCTTTTCGTGACGGCATGAATCTCGATGACCACCCAACGGTTCAAGAAAAATCACCTCCCCCCTTAAAGGCTCTTCCAGCTCAAGAAAAGAAAAAGAAGACGTCTTTTTCCAAAACAAAAAAATCTTCCTCAAAAAAACAGTGATCAAATCCACATGTTTTCCATTGGTTTTTTTGAAATTATTCTTATTTTTGTGGTTGCAGTCATTCTCTTAAAACCGGAAGATTGGCCAAACCTTTTACGTCAAGGGGGCCGTCTTTTTAAGAGAATTCGCATTTTTAGCCATCATCTTCAACGCTCTTTTGACGCCGCTTTGGAGGCCTCTGAGATTCAAAATTTTGACAAAAAAGACCCCTATCTCTCCTCTAAATCCCCTCCGTCAAAAGATTTTTCCGATGACGTCCTCTGATGCCGCTCTCCCTTTTTTAGACCATCTTCGGGAACTTCGAAAAAGACTCCTTATCTTTTTTAGTGCATGGGCGTGTGGAAGTGCTTTGTCCTATTGGATTTCTGAAGAAATTTTCGGACTTCTCCTCCTTCCTTTTGAAAAAGCCACCCACCTCACTCCCCACACGATGATCTATCTTGGACTCACAGAGGCTTTTACAACTTACTTAAAAATTGCCCTCTGGGGGGGGATTCTTCTGAGTTTTCCGGTTTTTGTCTACCAATTTTGGAAATTTACATCTCCAGGCCTTAAGCCTAAAGAAAAACGCGTTCTGAAACCTTTTTTTATAATCTCTCCATTTCTATTTAGTCTGGGAGCTCTTTTTGCATATTTTATCGTTATTCCACTTGCTTGGATCTTTTTTTTGAGTTTTGAAAATTCATCTCTGCCCATTCCTCTAGTTTTGGAGCCACGTATGAGTGATTATTTTTCACTCACTTTCAGCTTTCTCGTCTCCTTTGGGCTTAGTTTTCAGTTCCCTCTCATTTTAATTGCACTTGCACATTTAGGAATTATCTCCTCAAGGGGTCTTGCGTTAAACCGAAAATATGCCATAATCTTGATTTTTATTGTGGCAGCACTCTTAACGCCTCCTGATGTTTTAAGTCAGATTTTGCTTGCCATTCCCCTGATGATCCTTTTTGAAGGAACGATTTGGATCATTCGCCGTAACGAACGTTTAACCCGTGAGACTTTAAAAAAACATGTTTGATCTCAAATGGATTCGTGAAAATCAAGACGCCTTTGACCGAGGACTTCAACGTCGCGGACTCCTCTCACAGAGCACTTTGCTTTTAGAAATGGATGAATCCTTAAGGGCGCTTCAAACTGAACTCCAAACCATCAATGAATCCCGAAATGCCACAGCCCGTAAAATGGGGGAGCTCAAACAAAAAGGAGAAGATATTACGCCTCTTATCCAAGAAGGATCTCGCCTTAAAAGCCTTCTTCCAGAACTTGAAGAGAAAGAAAGAGCTTTGAGTCAACAACTCTTTGATATTCTTGCCGCTCTTCCAAATCTTCCCCAAGAAGATATTCCAGAGGGAGATGAATCAGCCAATAAAGAAATAAAACAAAACGGAAGTATCCCTCAATTTTCCTTTACGCCCAAACAGCATTTTGAACTCGGAGAAGCTCTCGGGCTTATGGACTTTGAACAAGCGGCCTACATTTCTGGATCACGATTCGTTATTCTAAAAGGTCCCTTAGCGCGTCTTGAACGCGCCTTGGCCTCTTTTATGCTTGATATTCATACACAAGAATTTGGATATCAAGAAGTGTCTCCCCCTCTTCTTGTTAAAGATGATGCGTTGTTTGGAACAGGAAATCTCCCTAAATTTTCAGAAGATCTTTTCAAAACAAAAAGCGATCATTGGCTTATTCCAACAGGAGAAGTCCCTTTAACCAATTTAGTGGCTCAAAAAATCTTAGAGTCCAAGACGCTTCCTCTCAGATATACGGCTTACACCCCCTGCTTTAGACTGGAAGCAGGATCCGCAGGTCGTGACACACGCGGTATGCTTCGGCAACATCAGTTTGGAAAAGTTGAGCTTGTGAGTATTACAACTCCCGATCAAGCCGCTTCTGAACATGAGCGGATGTTAACGGCGGCACAAACAGTCCTCGAACGACTCGAAATTCCCTACCGCATCATGCTCCTTGCCACGCAAGACATCAGTCCGGCCTCTCAAAAAACCTATGACCTTGAAGCCTGGCTTCCGGGTCAAGATTGTTACCGTGAGGTTTCAAGTTGTTCTTTGTGCGGCTCCTATCAGGCACGGCGCATGAACGCACGCTACCGCCCAGAAGACTCTTCCAATAAAAAACCTGTGTTCGTCTCAACCCTTAATGGGTCAGGAGTTGCAGTGGGACGTGCTCTTATTGCCCTTCTTGAAAACCATCAACAAGAAGATGGCTCCATTAAAATTCCCTCTGCTCTAAGACCTTACCTTAACAACGCTGAAAAGATTTCATCCCATGGCACTTTCCTCTAAAACTCCAAACGGTCCTCTCTCTTCTTTGCGCATTCTTGTCACCAATGATGATGGCATTCATGCCCCTGGACTTAAAATTCTTACAAAAATTGCGCGCGCTCTTTCCAATGACGTCTGGACCGTTGCGCCTGAACAAGAACAAAGTGGTGCGGGACATTCCTTAACGCTTTCAAAGCCTCTCCGCATCCGAAAACTCGCGAGTCGTCGCTATAGTGTCGACGGAACCCCAACAGACTGTGTGCTCTTGGCGGTTAAAAAAATTCTTCCCCGTAAAAAACCCACCCTCATTCTTTCAGGGGTTAATTTTGGCGGAAACGTGGGGGAAGATGCAACGTATTCAGGAACAGTTGCTGCTGCTATGGAAGGCATTCTTCTTGGGATTCCTTCCATTGCACTGAGTCAAGTTGTTAGCCGGTCTGAGACCCCTAAATGGTCGACAGCCCTTCATTTTGCGCCCCCCCTTATTAAACAACTTCTTAAGACAGGATGGCCGCAACATATTTTAATCAATATTAACTTTCCAGACTTGATCACGTCTTCTGTAAAAGGTGTCCGCGTTGTCTCTCAAGGATTTCGTCCGGCAGGTGTGGATCAAATCAGTGAAAACCTTGATCCTCGGGGCAGAACTTACTATTGGATTGGCCCTCAAGCTGATTTGATCGAATTTCCCACTGAGACAGATCTTGAGGCCACTTCTCAAGGATATGTCTCCATCACGCCCATGGACGTTAATTTTACCCATAAGAAAACAGTGCCCCTTCTTCAAGCAGCTTTTGAGGGATTTAAGCTTTAACGACCAAATTCCCGTATCCTCTCGATATCGCCGGGTAAATGAAATTTTGGGGATTACAAGGTGTTGGGTGGAAGGTTTGATTGTTCGAAGATTAAATGGGCAAGGGAAGGCATCTCGAATTTTCTGCTAATCCTGTCGTAAAGATAGCTGTAGACATTTACGCCCAGTTTTTTTGAGGTTTGAACAATAGTAGCGAAAGTATCTTTCGTTTTGGTCCCATTAGGACTAACAGTCTGCAGATTGATATCACGTATACGTGCTTGAGTACGAGCTCCCAATTCAGCAGAGTTATTATGAAGTGGCAAGAATGGGAACTTGAGTACGCGCAATAAGCTATCTTTTTTGCAAGAGTCTTGGTTTTACGTGCATCCAAAGTAGCATAGTTGCTCTTTGTTAAAAAAAGCTCATCAAATTCTTTGTCCAATTTTTCTGCTTTCTCCTTGGAAGGAGCTAACTTATAGGCTTGTAATTCAGCATAAAAGTCCCAAAACTTCTCTAAAAAATCATTCAGCAGTTTTCGATAAGATGGGAATACCGGATCCAGTTTTTTATAGTGCCTTCCTTCGTGAATCCAACAAAGAGCCTTGAACCTCGAAAGTTTGTTGAATTGAGGAGCATCATCACACATCAAATGCTCGATGAACCACTCAGATTGGCAATAATAAGCAAAAGCTGTTG
>CANMHY010000110.1 GCA_947497675.1 Alphaproteobacteria bacterium | reverse complement strand
GCTCTTGATTTGCGTCTACCTTATCAAGTGTTGCGTTTGCAACATTTAAAATTTTTCCGCGCAGGGGAAGAATTGCCTGTGTATCACGATTACGTGCTTGTTTTGCGGATCCCCCTGCAGAATCGCCTTCCACTAGAAAAAGCTCTGTTCCAGACCGCCCAGTCGCACGGCAATCGGCAAGTTTTCCCGGAAGACGCAAACGCCGCGTGGCTGTCTTTCGCTCAAGCTCTTTTTGACTTTTTTGCGTTAGCCTCTCTTCAATAAGAACTTCAACATGACTCAAAAGATCTTGAGCTTCTTCTCGATGATCCAGAAGCCATTGTTCAAATTGGTTTTTTATAAGAATTTCAAGGGGACGCGCAAGATCTGAGTTAACGAGTTTTTCTTTTGTTTGCCCTTGAAATTGAGGGTTTTTTATAAAAAGAGACAGAATCCCTTTCATGTGTTTAAAAAGATCTTCGGGGGCGATATCAGCAGCCTTCTTAAATCCCATTCTCTCCGCCACCGACCGAAAGGCTTTTAAAAGGCCGGCCTTAAATCCCTGTTCGTGAACCCCTCCTTGAGGGGTCGGAATGGTATTGCAATAGGACATAAGTCCAAGAAGCGTTTCTTCTGACGTCTCATCATTTTCTAAGGGCCAAGCAAGAGACCACTCGACATGTCCCTTTCCATGAGAAAGAACGCCCTCCCCATTAAAAAGAAGTTTAAAAACCTTTGGAGCCTCTTTTAAGTAAAAATTAACAAAATCAGAAAGACCTCCCGGAAAGAAAAAACGCTCCTCTCTTGGAATTCTATTTTTTTGAGAAACGATCTGTGCTTCTTGTTCTTTATCATCTTCTGAAGGAGAGATTTCTTCTTTTACATCCATCGACCAAAAAATCTGAACGCCTTTATGAAGGAAAGCTTTCGAGCGCACACGATGATAGAGAAAAACAGGATCAAACTGAACATTTTCACCAAAGATTTCTGGATCTGGATGAAAGATAATCTTTGTCCCATGACCCGGATACTTTCCAGTCTCTTTCACAAGAGGTCCTTGGGGTATTCCCTTCTCATACTTTTGTTTATAAAGATGCCCCTGACGCACAACTTGAATTTCTAAAAAATCAGAAAGCGCATTCACCACAGAAAGACCAACCCCATGAAGACCACCAGAAATTTCATAAGCCCCTTCTTTAAATTTTCCCCCACTATGAAGGGTCGTCAAGATAACCTCTAGGGCAGATTTATCTGGAAATTTTGGATGGGGATCAATGGGAATACCCCGTCCATTGTCAGAAATTGAGATATATCCGTTTTCAAAGAAATGAACTCTAATCTCAGTTGCAAAGCCGCCCACAACTTCGTCCATGGAGTTGTCAAGAATTTCGGCAACCAAGTGATGCAAAGACTGAGCGTCCGTTCCTCCAATATACATCCCCGGCCGAAGACGAACAGGCTCCAGGCCCTCTAAAACTTCAATATCATGGGCCGTATATGTTTTATCGTCCTTATTTTTTTTTAAATTGGAAACGTCTGTCAGTGTTTTTGGGGTAAAAAGATCATTCATTGTGGAATTAGGTTCTTCTATGTTAGGGTAAAAGTATCTATCTAAGGTTTATGGCCCTTCGTCAAGAGAGGATTTTTTATCATGTCAGAATCTACACCAAAATTACTAGACCTCGCAATAAGAACAATTGCAATGCCAAAAGATACGAATCCCTTTGGTGACATCTTTGGGGGATGGCTTGTGTCACAGATGGATCTTGCAGGTTCTCTCATTGCCCAAAAATATTCTAAAAAACGCGTCTCCACCGTTGCTATTAATCAAATGAGCTTTCAAAAACCGGTTAAAGTTGGAGATGAAGTTAGCTGTTACGCCTATATTAAGAGCTTTGGGCAGACCTCTCTTACCATTCACATAGAAGCCTGGGTCACCTCTCCGCTTTCAGAAGATACCCATAAAGTGACAGAAGGAACCTTTGTTTTTGTAGCCCTTGATGATCAAGGGCATCCCTCTCCTATTGACGACACCCCATAAAAAAAATAATTTTAAATTATTCTTTAAATCGCTCGTTTCAACGCGTGTCTGTCTTATTTTGTGTCACGGTCATTTTGTATTCATTTCTTAAAAGCAACTTCGACGTCTTTTCCACCAAAGGCGATTCCAACTTTAAAAGCAGACGCAACATTTTTATAAGCTTTGATCTTAGCCTCATAATTCTTAAGCTCTATTTGCTCTAAAGCCTTTTGAGCCAAGAGATGTAAACTGGTCTCAGATTTTGCGAATTTAAACTCTAGAATCAAAGCATTCTGATATCTTGCCGTGGACAAAGGTATGAGCAGAAGATCAGCGCGTCCTAATCCTGACTCTCTTTCAGCCTCCACACTATAATTGGAGGAAACAGCTGAGACAAGACCCATCACAAAACCACTATAAAAAAGCTCTACATTCTTTGGACCCGTGGCAAAGAAGCTCGCTGAAGTTTCAAGATAACCCTTAAGTTTCTGGGTAAATGCGTCGATATTCCCCTTCAGAAGGTCATCTAAAAACGCATTATATTCATTCATATCGATTTTAAGTTTTTGCGCAATCCAATCCATTAAAGAGACTTCAAAAACTTCCCTAACCTCTTTATTTGGAATACGGACATCACACCGATACATACCCGCTTTTGCGTTTTCAATAGAATTTGCCGTTAAATAACCCGAAAAAAGCAAGAGATTATAAAGAGCATTGGGGGAGGATTTGATGTCCGCAAAGACCATTTTAGGATCCGCAATCATATCAACGCTTCCGCCATCAATAAGAGTCTGCATTTCTTCCTGAAACTTATCAAGAATAAGGGCCTGCTCAATGAGAGCAGTGCTTGCCGTTCCAACCCAATAGGCTTTAAACTCCCCGTTATTTTCAAGACAATTCATGATGGACCAGGGGTTGTAGATCGTGATACCTCCAATGGTGTAGCCATTATACCAAGATTTTAGAATCTGAGCCGTTTTTGGGTTTTTGTCGAGCTCGGATTTATGGAGCAACGTATTCACTTCGGCCTCTGTAAATCCAAAATGGGGGGCATATTTTTTATCTAAGATCGAATCCTCTCCAAAATTATTAAGCCCCGAAAAAAGACTTGCTTTGGCCACCCGCAAGATTCCTGTAACCACGCCCTTTTCAAGAAAATCATTTCCTTTCAGAGTTTTGCTAAAAATTCCTCTGAAAAGACCCAAAACATTCTGAAAGTAGGCATCTTCTTCGGAAGAAAGATTATCGCGTGCGAGTTGCAGGGCGTACCAATCATTCAATGGTGTGTCGTATTCATCGATTAGAATAAAAACTTTTTGACCAAAATGCGTAAAAAGCATTTTACTTAAGTGGAAAAGGCTATTTTTTAATTCAGCAAGATCAAACGATTTTGTCATAAATTTTTTAAAAAGATCTTTTTGTCCCTCTGAAAGCTTATCACTATAAAGAAGATATTCATGCATCTCATAAAGCCCATAAATAAGCTCTCGGACATCCATTTCGGTTGTTTCATAGATATTTCCTTTAATTTCTTTAAAGGACACAAAAATCACCGGGAATTTTCCAAGATATTTTTGAAGAAGGTCGGGATATTCTCCAATCTTCAATTTTGAAAAAACGTTCTGTCTTTTTGAGCGTTCTTCTTCATCGATCTCGCCATTACTTTTAACAGGAATCCCAAAAAAATACTGAAGCATTGTCATATTAAGCGTCTTGCCCCACCGGCGTGGGCGCGTGATGAGAGTGACCTTAAATCCTCCCCCCAGAAGTGTGGAAATAAAAGACGTCTTATCAACAAACAAGTCATTGCCTGTTGCCATTTCTTTAAAATCGTCTGTCCCAATATTTATTGTGTAATCTTTATTCTGGAGTTCTGTCATCGTTTCATCCTTAATATTAGGAATAAAGTATATCATAAATCTTTTGTTTTTTTACACCCTAAAATTTGACGGTATGGAATGCAAGACGCAAGAGGTCCGTACTTCTCTGTCCAAATATAAATTTATGGTATACTCTATTCCTAATATTAAGGATTAAACGATGACAGAATTCCAAAATAAGCCCTATACTATAAATATTGGGACAGACGATTTTAAAGAAATGGCAACAGGAAATGACTTGTTTGTTGATAAGACGTCTTTT
>CANMHY010000109.1 GCA_947497675.1 Alphaproteobacteria bacterium | reverse complement strand
AAAGCGTGTGAGGTTATCCCTGATTTTACATCAATGGTTGCTGAAAGGCGCGCTCAGCTTTATTATAAAGATCGAAAGCACAGGCGCATTATCGTTGATGATTGTCGGGCCTTAACAGGCGTGGCTCCTTTAAGGCTTGAAAAGGTCACTTGCGGTTACCGGCATGATTTTGAAGGCGGCCTTTCTTATCTCCAAAGCCGCATTATTGCGCTGCGAGAGGGGCAAGAAGTCCGGATCACGCCGTGTTCTGATGAGGGAGAGCCTCTTAAACATCAAATATCCACGGTTGGGTGTGATCCCATTATTGAAGCTGCATCTAAACGCAGGTTTGCTCAAGTGCGCACTATTATTGAGACTTCCCAGGGACCTTTGCTCATCACCCCGTGCCGCCCGTCTCAAGAATTGCAAGAGACATCAGAAGGCTGTGAGACAAAATTTGATCATGATCTGGAGGCCGGGCAATCACGGGGATACACACGGTTTTTTCATGAAATTAGAGATATTAAAACCTATGTGACAGATTGCCAACCCTCCTCTAACTCTTTTGAACATCAACGGCGTTTAAAAGGGTACGAGCATAATGATGAACTTAAATCCTCACGTCCTAAAACAGAAATATACATTAAAGTCCCTTACGCGGGAGAGGTTCTTGTTGATTCTGAAAAGGTGAGGGAAGATGATCCTGCTATAGGCTATACTCCAAAAGAGATAAAAGAGGAACTCGATCCAAGAGAGGTAAAATTTGAGGGATGCTTTAAGATTACCCCTCAAAAGCGTATTCAAGTTTACATAAGACCAGATCAGACGATTTTTGAAGAAATCATTGGAGAAGGAATGCCTCTGAAAAGCGGAAATCTTTGCAAAATAAGTGAAGAGACATCTGAGCATAAGTCGTCTTCATGGTATACAGATGTTTGTGGAAAACCCTGTTCAGATGTGCACTGGCCAGCTGGAAGTTATGATGGGGCATGGCTGAGTTGCGGTGAAGCAAGAAGCAGAGCCCCTTGGGGGAATGCCAACGTTCGGTGTTTGGTATACCACTCTTCGTTTCTTGAAAAGCGTCTTAAGACAGAATTTCCATCTGGAGATGTGAGCTTTAGTGATTGGGAAAGGATTACCCCGACGCAAAACGTGCGGACGCAAAACTGTTAAAAATCTTCTCTTTTTTTAAAGGAATTTTTCTCCATGACACTTTTTTTAAAGGCGCTTCTTGATCCTCTCAGACCATTTTTGAACATCAAAAACCTTCAGGAGATTTCTGTTCTCAAGGAGAAAGAGCTTGCCCTTGAGATTGAGGGCGTGGGGTATGAATTTATCTCTGCAGAAGCGCTTGATTTTGAGTATTGGAAGAGTCTTTGTTATACGCTTGCCAATATGCATGGGCTTGTTTGGGATCCAGAGACGCATCCCATTCTCTCAAGCCGGTTGCCAGATTTAGAGTCCCAAAGATGCCATCGGTTTGAGGCCATGATGGGGCCCTTTGTAGAGGATGGTTTGTCGATTTCCATAAGGATAAAGCGCACGGCAAAGGTCACCTTGGAGGACTTTGGTCTAAGGGGAGAGGTAAAAGAACAGATTTTAGCATTGGTTAAATCTGGGAGCTCTATTCTCATCTCTGGCGGAACAAGCTCTGGAAAAACAACGCTTCTTAATTTACTTCTGCAAGAAATACCTCCCTATAAACGTGTTTTAACAATTGAGGATACGCGGGAGCTGGAACTCCCGCATCGCAATTGGAAAGCCTACACAGTCCCCCGGAATGAGACCAGTTCAAGTCTTTCGTATCAATCCATCATTGATCATTTTATGCGCTCAAGGCCTGATATGATTATTACAGGGGAATTGTCGATTTCCAATAGCTTTCCAATTTTGAGACTTCTGAATACAGGTCACAAAGGGTTCATGTGTACCTTGCATGCAAATTCTCCCACCCTTGCTTTAGAGGAAGCTTTTACGCAAAACTTGCGTCTTGGCGGACACCCTGTGATTGATGCCGTTTCTTTTTTAAAAAAGACGATTGATCTTGTGATTCAAGTGGACCATCAGGGGAATAAGGATCGTAAAATAACGGCTCTATGGGACCCTCAAACAAATGTTTACACGCGGATTTTGGAGGAAAGTTCACAAGAGATTAAAGACGGGTATAAAGAGGGAAGAAAAGAAGGAGGGCAGATACTCTTATGAAGGATTTTTGTAAACGCCTGGCGTGGATTCTTTTTGAGATAAGTTGGCCTTTGGTTTTAGGCTTTGTTTTATTGAGGGGCGTCCCCTTGGGAGCAGGATTTTTTAAAGATGCACACGTCTTTATCTGTGTTTGGGTTGGAATTCAATCAATGAGTATGATGGCGCCTCTCATTTTATACGTGTTTGATAAAATAAGAGTCTTAAGTGTTTTGGTGAGCGGGCTTTGGGGAGGCGGCGTTTATGCCTTTATCTTGTACCATCTTATTTTAGAATGGAAAGAAGTCTTGCAAAGCATAACAAAACAGAAAATTCTAACCGGGGATCTTCATTTTGGAACAGAAGAGGATATTTTTCTCAAACTCGGGGTTCTATTTTGGAGCTTGGGGGCTTTTGGGGGATCTTTTTATGTTTTGAAGTATGCGTTAACATCGTTAAGGGCGCGCAATGTACCTTTAAAAATGAGAGATACTCAAAGACATGCGCAAGAAGAGTCTTCCACCCATGGAAGTGCAGTCCTTGCCAAGAGAGAAAAAATCGAGGTCTTAAATCAGAAAGATGGAATTCCAATTGGATGTTATTCGCCTAAAATCTTGAAAGAAAGAGATCCCTTTCGTCTCAAAGAAAAACTCCAAACTCTTAAGCGCGGAAAGATCTTGCGTCTTAAAGTAGATCACGCGGTTGTTATTGCCCCAAGCGGAGCGGGGAAGGGGATTGGTATTATCATTCCAACGCTCCTTGATTATAGGGGGCCCGTTTTCGTTACGGACATCAAAGGTGAAAATTATAGCATTACCCATAAAGCCCGGGAGGATATGGGGCATAAAGTGGTTTGTCTGGACCCTTTTAGAATAACAAACGCTGTGTTTGAAGGGTGTAATATTCTTGATATTCTACGGGTAGAGAGCCCAACCGTTATTGAAGACTCTGCGGTGATATCAGCTCTTTTAAGTCCTCAAAAAAAATCAGAAGGGAGTAATGCCCGTTATTTTGCAGAACAGGCGGCGCGTTTGATTCAGTGTTTAATGCTCTATGTTGCGTGCAGCGACGATATTACTGAAAAAGAAAGAAATCTTGTGACGGTGTTTGATCTTCTAATGCAGCCGATTGCGGATTTAAAAGAAATAACACTTCGGTGTATAGAGTCAAAAAAGGATCTTTTGGACGGCATTGTATCTGGTCTTGCCGCGCGGATCCTGGGGACAGAAGCACGAGAGCTTTCCGGCACGCTTAATACAACGGCTCAAGAGCTGAGTTTTCTTCAAAGTCCTTTAATGCGAAAGTTTTTTACAGAGTCAACTTTTAAAGGAGAGAAAATTCTGGATGGCAAGACGGATGTTTATGTCTGTCTTCCTCCTGAGCACAGAGAGAGTTATGGTCGTTTTATGAGACTTATTACAGGATGTATTTTTTTAGAAATGCAGCGCGCTAGAGGAAAAAAAGAAAACACAAGAGGGGACTTCCAGAAAAGCAAGCTTCTGATGGTGCTTGATGAAATGCCATCTTTAGGCTACATGTCCGCTATCGAAGATATGATTGTTTATGGACGCGGATACGGCGTCAGTGTTATGGCCGTTTCTCAAACAATTGAGCTCATAAAATCAACATATCCAGATACCTGGAGAACATTTTTGTCAAATCATTTAGCTCTGTTTTTTGGATGCTCGGATCATGAAACCTGCCAAATGGTCTCAGACATGCTTGGGAAAAAGACAATGCTTGGGTTTTCGTATTCAGAAGGCCAAGGAAACCAGAAAAAATCTTTAGAATGGAGGGGCTCTCATTCTCTTCAAGAGGGGAATTCTTATGGGGAGGTGGGACGTCCTCTCTTAACGCCAGATGAGGTTAAAATGCTTGGAGAAGGAGTGGTTCTTGGTTTTTTGAGAGGAACGCGGCCTCTTATGATTCAGAGGTTGAATTATCGAACGCATAAAGAATTTAAGGGGAGGTTTTTAGAAAATCCATTTTATGAAGGG
>CANMHY010000108.1 GCA_947497675.1 Alphaproteobacteria bacterium | reverse complement strand
GGACTGGTTGAGGGCTGAGGACTGGTTGAGGGCTGAGGACTGATTGAAGGCTGAGGACTGGTTGAGGGCTGAGGACTGATTGAAGGCTGAGGACTGGTTGAGGGCTGAGGACTGGTTGAGGGCTGAGGACTGATTGAAGGCTGAGGACTGATTGAAGGCTGAGAACTGGTTGAGGACTGAGGACTGGTTGAGGACTGAGGACTGGTTGAGGCTTTTGGAGGAAGTTTTGATGTTGAGCCTTTTGGGGGAAGTTTTGACGTTGAGCCTTTTGGGGGAAGTTTTGATGTTGAGCCTTTTGGGGGAAGTTTTGATGTTGAAGCCTTTGGAGGAAGTTTTGCAGGAGAAGCCTTTGGAGGATTCTTTGCAGGAGAAGCCTTTGGAGGATTCTTTGCAGGAGAAGATATATGAGGAGGAGGAGAAGATCTTGAGGCTCGGTGCAGTGAAGCAGCTTTTTTACCTTTATTTTGAAGAGAAAGATTTTCAGTCTGCGTTGATTCTGCATAAGGAGAAATAAAGCAAAAAGAGACGAAGGCAATAAAAACCGTAGTTTTACAAAAAGTTAAAGATTTAATCATTTTTGTTCTTTCTTTTTATTTGTTTATCATATGATTAAAAGTTAAGCGTTTAGAGAAGAAACAGTGTTGCAAGTCCTAAGAAAGAAACATACCCTAAAACGTCAGTTGTTGCAACTAATCTTGGACCGCTTGCCACTGCAGGATCATACCCTAACTTTTCAATAAAAAGCGGCAAAATAACCCCTGCGAGACCCGCCCAGAGCATATTAAAAATCATCGCAGAGGCAAGAATTCCAGCAAGATTTACATCATTAAAGTAACCAATTGTTACAATTACAAGGATAAATGCAAAAAAACATCCATTTAATCCTCCGATCAAGCTTTCTTTTATAATGGCGCGTCGCCTGATGTTCTGTCCATAAAGCTCATGTGTTGCAAGTGCACGAACTGTAACAGTGAGTGCCTGCATGCCAGCATTTCCACCCATCGCAGCAACAACAGGCATGAGAACCGCAAGGACAACCATTTTTTCAATGGAGTCAGTGTATTGTGAAATCACAGTCGTTGTTAAAAGAGCGTCGATAAGCGTAATAGAAAGCCAACCAATTCGACGGTAAAATGTTTTAAAGAGAGGTGTTTGAAAGTCTGTTTCTCCTACGCCAGCAAGCATAAGAACATCTCTCTCGGTTTCTTCTTCAACAACATGAACCATATCATCGGCAGTTATGATTCCTAAAAGACGACCTGTTTCGTCGACAACAGGGGCAGAGACAAGATTATAGTGTCTGAAGAGATAGGCAACTTCTTTTTGACCCATGGTAACCAAAATAGGCCTTAATCTTTCTTCAATAATGTCAGAAAGCTTGATAGACTCATCTTCACGAATGATTCTATTTAAAGAGACCGCTCCTACAAAATTATAACGTGAGTCTACGACATAAAGGTCATAAAATGTTTCAGGTAAATCGTCCGCCGAATGAAGATATTTTAACGTTTGTTGTACGGTCCAAAAAGGGGGAACTGCAACGATCTCCTGCTGCATAAGCCGACCTGCCGTATCTTCCGGATAAGAAAGAACTTGCTCAATATTTGCCCGTTCCGGTGCAGGAATTGCTTTTAAAACAGCGCGTTGTTGCTCGGGTTCTAAACATTCTATAATCGCAAGAGCATCATCGCTTTCTAATTCGGTCAAAGCAAGAGAGAGCGCCTGTATTCCTATTTGATGTATCACTTGATCGCGAACAGACTCAGCTAAAAAAATCAAAATCTCGGGATCAAGAGACGTCCTAATAATATTGATCAAGTGCTCGCGTGATGACGAGGAAAGAGCTTCAATTAAATCGGCAAGGTCAGCTGCATGAAGAGAGGATATAAGATTCTTAACATGGTCCTCATCTCCCCAGTCTAAAGCGTCTGCAATTTCGTGAATAAAGTCATTTGAAAGATGCGGAAATAATAATTCCTCCTCATGAGAGGAAGAGACATCTCTGATTTCAGGGGAAGGTGTCGGTTTATTTTCTGAATCATTACTTTCAATCATAATGACGTCCCCTTTTAGATAGAGTGTTTAATATGGGTGGAGCATCTTTTCAAGAATCTAGATTATATATGGTGCGGTCGAGAAGACTCGAACTTCCACGGGATCTCTCCCACAGCGACCTCAACGCTGCGCGTCTACCAATTCCGCCACGACCGCAAATTATTAAGGTTCATTACAACCTCACAATTTGGCAATACCAGATCTTAACCCTGGATTCAAGCGTTTTCAAGAAAATTACATAAAAAAACTTGAATAATAATAATTCCTGAGTTGAAATGCTGAATGAGAAATAAAAAAAATTAAATTTTTGACTAAATTTTTGCTTAAATTTCTGATCGATAGACGCGAGAGACTCCAACAAACGGACAAAAACAGTAATAAGGAATAAAAATACGCCCTGTATCTACAGAAATAAGCTCACATAAAAATTAGGAAAATATTAGACTCTAATTAAAAAATTTAGGATCTGTAGGAAGTTAAATAAAAGGTTTTCTCAAATTAAGACACTCAAAAATTTTGACCTCATTTTGAAGAAACAGTAATTTTTTTAAACCTTATTACTGTTCTTATCCGTTTTTTTGAGCTCTCGCTTTCCTATGATTGCATAAAACTCACTTTTACGTCTCTCTATATATTTCACTTGAGAGACATATTATGTTAATGATTAAAAAGTCACACGATCTTTAAAAAGATATTTTTCCTAAAAGCTCACTAACATCTGGCCTAACCCTAGTAAAAAAATTCTTTCTAATATATCCGGAAAATCTACCTAGGTAACCTTTAAACTTCCTTAGGTAATGAGGAGGATTTGGGAGGATATCAAAGATATTTTGAGGTTTTAGTTGAAAACTTGAAACAAGAACGTCTATTTTTAATTGATTTAAAATGAAAAAAATTCCATTATGATCTCGTTTAAAATCATGACTCTGGCTTTTGAATTATTGGTCCTCGAAAACACTTTTTAAGAAGGAACATTTAGAATGATACTTAACAGCCCAAAAATTCTTATTTTAGGAGTTTTAACTATTTTTTTCATAGGAAATTCAGGGGTAAACTCTTCTGAAGCAACTTCTTTGTCTCATGGTATTTCAAAATATGGATCTCTAAAGTATCCTCAAAATTTTCAGAATTTCGACTATGTAAACCCTGATGCTCCTAAAGGAGGAGAGCTTAGAACAGCCGTTTTAGGAAGCTTTGAAACACTGACTCAAACACTTCAAGGAACATCTCCAGAAGGATTAGGTTTAACATATGACACGCTTTTGGTACGTGCTGCAGATGAACCCTTTTCAATGTATGGACTCGTTGCAGAAAGTGTTGAGGTTGCAGCTGATAATTCTTGGATTCTTTTTAACGTGAATCCTCGGGCAAAATTTCATGATGGGAGCCTTATAACCCCAGAAGATGTCATTTTTTCTTGGGAAATTCAGTGTGATAAAGGGCTTCCCCGTGCAAGGACGCTTTATAGTAATGTTGAAAAAGCAGAAAAAAATGGGGAGCATGGCATTAAATTTACCTTTAAAAAAGATGCGTCTGAAGAGTTGATGGACCCTGAAAGGCCTCTTATTATGGGTATGATGCCCCTCTATTCTAAAAAAGATTGGGATGGAAAAGAATTTGATGCAGTTACTTTAAAGCCCTTTTTAGGAAGTGGCCCCTATCGGATTTCAAAATTTGAGCCAGGCCGATTTATTGAATATGAGCGGGTGAAAGATTACTGGGCTGAAAACCATCCCACCCGAAAAGGACTTAAAAACTTTGATCTTATTCGTTACGACTATTATCGTAATTCAAATGTGGCGCTCGAGGCCTTTAAAGCTGGACAGTATGATATTATCCATGAGGCAGATTTAAATCGTTGGAAAAATGTCTATAAAGGACCTGGGTTTTCTGATGGGCGTATTCAAAAGATGGAAATTGAGCATACACGCCCTGCCGGTATAAAAGGATTTATTTTTAATACGCGGCGTGACATTTTTAAAGATCGCCGCGCGAGGGAAGCTCTTATGCTGATGTTTGATTTTGAATGGATGAATAAAAACCTTTTTGATGGTGGCTTTAAACGTATGGAGAGTTTTTATGAAAATTCTCTTTTCAAAGCCCAGGGGAAACCCACAGGGGACGAAAAAAACCTTCTCCTTTCCCTTAAAGATA
>CANMHY010000107.1 GCA_947497675.1 Alphaproteobacteria bacterium | reverse complement strand
TAAAAAAGAAGGATGTATTTTCAAATATTCCCCTAGAATAGCATTGACATTAAGTATAAATATATGATGATATTTGGTATATAAGGAGATTTTAAAATGATTGGAGCTTCAGAAATAGCGGAGGTGCTCGGCGGAAAAGAAATTCTTGGGCGAGAAATTAGAGCGAACTATGATTTAATGGCATTGATTGAGGAAGGTATACCTAAAAAATCACTCAGAGTAATTTTAGGCGATTTGGGTCAAGAAAAAAAAATTTATGAAATTGTTCCTGAGGGTACATATAAAAAGAGGAAAGTTGTATTTAAATGGGAAGAGAGCGAGCGTGTAGAGCGATTAGCGCGCGTTTATGCAACAGCAATCCATGTCTTTAATAATAAGGAAGCTGCAAGTACATTTATGGTGTCTCCTCATCAATTATTTGAGGGAAGATCTCCTTTAAATGTATCGAGAACAGAACGTGGGGCACGAGAGCTTGAGGAGATGCTCTGGCAAGTATATTTTGGTCTCCCCGTTTAAATGTCACTTATAACCGCCTATAGAATTGCAGATAGTAGGCACCCTATTTTTGATGGGACAGGAGCTATGATTAATGGGGGGAGGTGGAATTCACCAGGAAATGCTGTTATATATGCCTCTCTGTCTTTTGCTTGTGCAATGTTGGAAATTCTTGTGAGGGTTGGTCGAGGGGGTATTCCTTTGAGCCAAAAATATGTGAAGATAGAGATTCCGGATGATATCCAAGGAGAACAGCTTGATTCCTGCGCGTCTGGCATAGGAATAGAAAAAATGGATCTTTTTGATTGCCGTGCGTATGGGGATCTTTGGTATTCAAAAAGAAGAAGTGTTTACCTTATTGTTCCTTCTGCAGTGGCTCCAGAAGATCATAATATTATTTTAAACACACAGCATCTAGATTTTCATAAAATAAAGGTCTCTTCTCCTTTGACAATAGAATGGGATGAAAGATTGTTCAGATAATTCTTATTATACCGATCACGTTTGAAGAGTTGGAATTATGAGGCTAATGGGCTGCCCATAATTCTAAAACTATCAGTTAGCCTATCCGTCCAAGGCAGCGTTTCTGCTTGGCGAGTTGCTCCACGCGACAATTTTATTGGATGTGATCATGAAGAACGCCGTAGGGCTCTTCCTTTCATCCTCTCAGCATATCTGCTTTGTTGAAGATCCCAGAGAGGAACTTTTGTAAGAGAGCGTGTTTCAGAAGCAATTTCTTTTGAGGCAGAAGAAACAATTCTTCCTCATGTGCCAGCAACTCCTTTAACAGCTCCAAAGGCCCCAAAAAGACCTGCTGTTATTTCCACATAACTGACGATATCTTGTGCAATCGGAGCGGGGACTCCGAGGGCTCTGAGTTCTCGCCTTGTATAAGAAGCGCCATAGTTTAATGCGGTTCCAACGATTTCAAGAGGTCCAAAAAATAAACTGTATCTCAGAAAATTCTTCGTCGAAAACTTTTCCCACGAATAACCACTTTCATGGAAGTCTTGAACCCATTCTGCTGTTTTAGAAGCTTTTGTTTGGGCCCATGTTTGAGCGTGTCTTCCAACACCTATGGCATAAGATCCGGTTTGAGTAGATTCTATAGAAGTTTGAAGCTTTTGAAGATCGCTTTCTAAGAAGGTATCCTGTGCAGGAGGGGTAGGGGGATTCGTAAATCCTTCTATGACCGTCTCTATAAAGCTGAGAGGAGATCTCCTCCCACCTGCAGATTGAAAAAATTCCGCGTGTCCAAAAAAGCTTGAAACTTCCGCTGCACAAGCTACCTCATTTAGAAATGCCGCCGCTTGAGCGGCATGAGAAGAGGCTTGTGGGTGCAAAAGATTCATGCCTTCTGTAAAGCTCTCGAAGGATCTTGTTGCGGCTCTGAACTCTGATTGTCCTGTTGAGGTAAAAACCTCTGAAAGTGCTTCTTGCATTGGATGAGAAACACTTTCCGCTGGAATTCCTAAACTCCCAGGAATAGGAGCTTCTCTTGAATCAAAGAATTCTTCAGACGGATCTTCCTAGATTTGAAAGATAATAAATCTTTTGAAAGCCTTACTGAGTAAGGATTTCAGGGTTTTATATCTCTCAACGTTGCTGCCTACATTTTTTTTGAAGTGAGTGCCGTTTTTAAAGGGAGCTTTATCCCCAAGGCGTTAAAAACTTGAGCTTGAATCGAATCTGGTTGAGGCAACAAAGTCGTAATATTTCCGGAGATCTCCTGTTCTAAAAATACATACCGTGCTAAAGCATCTAAGGCGTCTTGCAACGTGTAAGGAAACCCTGCGTCTTCAAGTTTTTTTCTAAAGTGCCTAACAATTTTGAGGGCAAGCATCGAGACGAGAACATGTCCTTTTGTTCTTTCTTTTTTTCGAACAAAAATAGGACGGACTTCTAAAAATCCTGTTTTTAAGGTTCTAAAATCTCTCTCAACCCTTTGAAGTTGCATATAGCTTTGATGAACTTCTTTAGCTGTTAAGGTTTCTTTTTTAACATCCGTCACAATAACATAACACCCATCCAGCATATGGTGCTTTATTTGAGCCTCAAGGTCTTGGCTGTAGCTTATTTCTTTTTCATTGAGGGAAAGGGTTATATATGTATTCATCCTATATTTCTTTAACCAAGCTTGAAGCGTCTTCATGCCGCCTTCAGCGGAGGCCCGAGAAGATTCTTTAACAAAGGCGTTTCTTTTTTGAATTAAATCTTCCAGTTTTTTGAGTTTATCGTCACGTCTCTTGTTTTCTTTAGAACAGACGGCATCATTCCGCATCAAGATATAGCGCTTCCCCTCCGCTTCTACTTCATGTAAAGGCGTATCAAAAAAATCATATTGGAGAATTTTTTCTTTTAAAAGCGTCCGAACTTGAGCATCTGTTAGAGCCGTAATATAAGCGTAAGATTCAAAATTTAAAGCCTCTTGAGCTTTTGTTTTTACCATGCCACGATCTCCCACAAAGATGACCTCTTGGATATTAAACTGTTTTTTTAAGAGGTTTATTTGTGTCATGACCGTCGAGGGATCAGAGGTGTTTCCTTCAAAAACACGAATGGCGAGAGGCTCTCCTTCTGTATCCGCAAGAAGGCCAATAACAATTTGTTTCTTTCCTTTTTTTCCATCTCGGTTATATCCAAAAGCAGCCAGCTCATTCTGCTCTCCTTCAAAATAGCTGCTTGTGACATCATATAAAACAAGGGTTGGAACGCCTCCTTTATTCTTAAGGTAAGTTTTATAAAGTTTTTGCTCAATCTCTTCTTGATGAAGGCAGAGAGAGTCTAAGGCTTTATAAAGGTCGTCTTCATCAAAGGTCTCTAATCCTAAAATATCTTCAACAGCATGCTGCTGAGCAAATCGTACAGCAGAAAGACGTGACCCTCTATGAGCAATGCGCGTTAAAATAAGAAAGAGAGAAAGCTTTCCTAAAACATCATCTTTAAGAGATTTCGTAACACCAATTTCATCGGCAAGATATTTGAGAATAAAATAGGTCCCATAGGTTTTTCCAATTTTAGGGGTCGTAGAAGACGCAACGCCAATAACATCAAAATCTCCCTTTAGTGCTCTTTTTAAAGCTTCAATTCTTTCGGGAGCATAATTGGTAAGGTTCGCTAATGTTTTGGTATGAACTTTCTTTCCTTCGCGATGGCTCTCTCGAAGAAGAATAGCAGGTTTGGAGTTGCGGTTCGGAACAGTTGCAATATACATGCCTCGAATAATACAATAAAAATCATCAATGTCAACACTAAAAAATGTATTTACATGCCTACAAAATTAAGGTAAAATATCAAGAAATCCTTTGTTTGGCTTGTTCTCCGCTTTTTTTTAAGAGGAAGATCCGTCGGAAGAGAGAAGGGGCTCTAAAACCTCAATCATTTCCTTAAATTTATTATCATTAAAATAGAGATACTCTTGAGCGAGTTGAATTGCATCTTTACGGGATAAAGACGTGAAGGTCGTCTCTGACTCTTCCTGCTGTGATAAGGTGTCATTCATTCCTTCTCCAGGAGAAAAGCTTATCATAAAAAAAGGGATAAAAATAAAAAAATATGTTTTCATAACAATAACTCTTAAATATGGATAGGAAAATCCTAAGTCTTCTTAAGATTTTTGTAACACTAAAGAGGGGGGGATTGTCTAAGAAAAGAGGTCCGCTATACCGACTTGATTGAGAGGATATAGAGTCTGGAACTGTTTTGAGGGGGTTGATGGAGGATACTAAGCTTATAAGTTGAAGAAGAAGTTGAA
>CANMHY010000106.1 GCA_947497675.1 Alphaproteobacteria bacterium | reverse complement strand
ACAATTACCATAAAAATCTGGTTGACCGTGGAGTAAACTGCATACCCCTGTATCGTTATTACTTACGATCTATTTTTTACTTCTGTCAGAGTAATACATATTTTTTAGATTTAAAAGGTCAAATTTTTCTTTTTACTGAAATGAACCCTAAAAAAACTATCAAAGTCTTTTCTTCCAAAATAAATGCTTCTGTTCTCCCTCCCTAATACTGCAAGGGCGCTCCCTCTGGAAATTCTGTGACGCTTGGAAATGGAATTTCCGTCAATTCAGGAACTTCAAGATCCATTTTTTTCATTTTTCTCGGCTTAATTTTTTGCGTCAAAGCACCTCGAAGGATTTCATCAACCGTGTCAACAGGACATATTTTTAGCGCTTTTTTAACGGCCTCTGGAATTTCTTTGAGATCTTTTTCATTATCTTTGGGAATAAATACAGTCTTAATGCCAGCCCGCAGTGCAGCAAGAAGCTTTTCTTTTAATCCTCCAATGGGGAGAATTCTCCCCCGCAAGGTAATCTCACCTGTCATCGCCACGTCTCTGCGAACTGGAATTTGTGTGAACAAAGACACAAGAGACGTCACAATGGTAACCCCAGCTGAAGGCCCATCTTTTGGAATAGCACCTTCTGGAAAATGCACATGGATATCTGACTTTTCAAAAAGACTCGAATCAATTCCAAAATCCTCTGCACGGCCCCGAACATAACTCAAGGCCGCTTGAACGGACTCTTGCATCACGACGCCTAATTTTCCCGTTGAAATAACTTTTCCTTTTCCAGGTGTCCGAAGAGCTTCTATGATTAAGGTGTCTCCTCCAACTTCTGTCCAGGCAAGACCAGCTGTAACGCCAACAAGGTCCTTAAGCTCAGCCTCACCAATACGATATTTTTGAACACCCAAATATGACTCAAGGACATCTGGCGTAATGGTTACATGCGTCTTAGAACTTGTGAGAATATCCTTAACAGCCTTACGTGCAAGCGATGCGATTTCACGCTCAAGGTTTCGAACACCCGCTTCTTTGGTGTAAAACGTAATAACCTGTTTTAACGCCTCGCGGGTTATTTCAAATTCTTGATTTTCAAGACCATGTTTTTCACGTTGTTTTGGAATCAAATGAGTCTCTGCAATCTTGATCTTTTCCTCTTCCGTGTAACCATGCAATCGTATGACTTCCATGCGGTCCAAAAGAGGCTGCGTCATATTGAGCGTATTGGCTGTTGTCACAAACATCACATCTGAAAGATCATAATCCACCTCTAAATAATGATCATTAAAGGTTGAGTTTTGTTCGGGATCCAATACCTCAAGAAGAGCCGACGTCGGGTCTCCACGCCAATCGGATCCAAGTTTATCAATTTCATCGAGGAGAAACAAAGGATTGGAAGTTCCTGCTTTCTTCATGCCCTGAATAATACGCCCTGGCAATGCCCCAATATACGTACGACGATGACCTCTGATTTCAGCTTCATCACGAACGCCTCCAAGAGACATTCTAACAAACTTACGCCCAAGTGCTTCAGCAATGGCTTTTCCAAGAGACGTTTTTCCCACCCCCGGAGGGCCGACAAGACATAAAATCTGACCGCTGAGTTTTCCAACACGTTTTTGAACCGCCATAAACTCGAGAATACGCTCCTTAACCTTTTCAAGACCATAATGTTCTTTGTCCAAAACCGATTGGGCCACGTTAATATCGATATCTTCTTTACTTTTTTTCTTCCAAGGAAGATCCAAAAGCCATTCTAGATATGTTCTTAAAATAACGGCCTCTGCAGACATCGGGCTCATCGTTCTCAAGCGCTTAAGTTCAGATTTTGCCTTAAGACGCGCTTCTTTACTCAATTTCGTTTTTTCAATACGCTCATCATATTTATCAAAGTCTGATTTTCCACCTTCTTCTTCCCCGAGCTCTTTTTGAATGGCTTTCATCTGTTCATTCAAAAAGTATTCTCTTTGTGATTTTCCAACTTGACGCTTAATGCGATTCCGGATGCGCTGTTCCGTCTCAAGAGCACTCATTTCTTCTTCAATAAACGTCAGAAGCATCTCAAGCCGTTTTTTAACCGACGTGGCTTCTAATATTTTTTGTTTATCTTTAATTTTAAGAATTAAATGCCCTGAAATCATATCTGAAAATTTCCCAGGCTCTTCAATTTTTGAGATCGTCGCAAAAACTTCCGGCAAAATCTTCTTATTAGATTTCGTATAATGATTAAACTCTTCTTTGAGTACTCGGATAAAAGGAGAGAGATCTTGTTCAGGATCCAGAATATCCTCAAGGGGACGTGCAGACGCCTCAAAACCATCTTCTTTTGTCATAAATCCCAAAACAGCAGCGCGCCCCACGCCTTCAACAAGAGCTTTGATGGTCCCGTCAGGCAGTTTTAAAACCTGTAAAACCGTCGCAAATACACCCACTGTATAAAGATCGTCTGTCGTTGGAGCATCAACTGTTGAATCTTTTTGCGTCAACAAAAGAAGGGGTTTATCTTCATTCATCACCCGCTCAATCGTTTGAATGGAGTGCTCTCGTCCAATGAAAAGAGGAACGATCATAGAGGGATACACAACAATGTCCCGTAACGGTAAAACGGGAAATATCTGCGGGACGTGTGGCTCTTGAACGCTCTTTTGAGAATGAATCATAAAAAATCCTATAATTACTTTAGGACAATATAAAAGACTTTTTAAAAAATTGCAAATTTCTTAAGACGCTTCACAAATTTTATTTTAGGAGTTCAAGATTTTTTGTAACTCAGGAAAAATTTAAAACTCTTCCTGAGTTACATCCTTTTCACACCCTCAAACGCGAGATCTTAAAGTATTTGACAGTCTTGCTGTTTTTTAGGATTTCTCTTCTTTTGTTTGCGTCCAGACTCAGAAAGTACAGAGGAAGCAGTCTCACTAGGGACAATACTAGGCGTAAAAGCAGACGTTGCAGGAATAGCAGGAACCACGCTCTTTGTGTCGTCTCCTAGAACCAAGGATCCTCCTGCACCAAATCTTATTACATTTTGAGTTTGAACTGGAGCAAGAAGACCTCTTTCTAAATCTCCCGCATCTGCTGCTGCCGCTCCTCTTCTTTCCTGTTGATCTTCAACGATAGGCTCAAGTCTCTGAGCCTGTCGCTCCATAACGTGGTGCCCTTGTAAAGAACCAACATCAAGATCATTTTCAACACCAAAATTACCCCCAACCTCAGTCACTGGAGCCGATTGACGCACCGCTACGGCGGGAACTTCAACAGAAGCACCCGAAGCTTGGTCAACAAATAAAGATCTAAGGCGATCCAAAACAGACTCTGAAAATGCCTGCCTCATGAAAGTCTTCGCTTTCTCTCTTAACCTCCCTGCATCCTCAGACATTCTCATCTCAACCCCAAAAGACTCCCTATTAAGCTTAAAACACGTGTCAGATTCAGATTTTAGATATCCCAAAGCACATTGAGAAAACATCTGTCCAAGATTTCGGAGATTGTGCCAGTTAATATGTTTTAAATCCTTCCTCCATAAAATATCCTTCATAACTTCCATCAGATCAGGATTATGCCGAAGCGTCGCTATGACCCCCTGATTTTGAACTTCTTTGACCTTGTTTCTTAAACTTTTAAAAAAATCGAGGGGTTTTGTAAGAGGCGTCCAAGTACACGTTCCTATCTTTTGAAGTTCTCTCTCATTTTTTGGATTTTGAAGAGTAGCGTCTTCAATTAAAATTCCTGTAACCGTCAAAAAATTAGGAATTGCACTTGAAAATGAGTCATCACTCTCATTCACATGATTCAAAATAAAAGGAACAACTAACCTATTAATATCCATCGGAAATCCTGTTGGAACCTATATTGTCGGGATTGCACACCCTGGACGAAAACTTACCTTAAGATCTAAATCTTTTCGGCTTCCGACTTCTACGATAGGATGCCCTTGTAATAATTCACGAGTATGCACGGGGAAGGCTATTTCAGTTACCCCGTGGTAAGCAAGCGTCACAGTACCCTTTGGGAACGCTTCTTCTGGAAGAGGGTCATACCGATAATCGATTGAGTAGACTTGAGAAACCCCCAAACAAAAGGCACCCATCATTCCTAATTTTTTAAATAAAAATGTTCTTAAATCCCCCTTAAAATTGATCAAAAAAAGAACAAATAAAAAGCTTTTCATCCAAAGATATTCATATCATTTTAACATTTCCCCAAAAACTTGCCCGAAAGCACTTTGAAAGAAAAGAGAAAATATGAGTTACTCTCATTTGACGCCAATAAACTATTTTTGCTTCCTAAATCAGACGTCTTCTTTAACAAGTCTTTCTAAATTTTTTC
>CANMHY010000105.1 GCA_947497675.1 Alphaproteobacteria bacterium | reverse complement strand
TCTGGTCTTATAATAACGCTATCATGCGCGATGAGATTTCCAACAGCCACCAATTCTGTCACAAAGGGGCGCACAACAACCGCTTGTGCTTCAACAGCAACAGGTTCCATTTCTTTTTTAGTGTCTTTCTTTGAAAGCCCTAAAAAATTCCCTAAAAAGTCGCGATTTTTATAAGCAACACTTCCCAGTGTCACAAGAAGAGCCAGTCCAATAAATGCTCTCGCCGTAGATTTCTTCAAAATACGTCCCCTTTTTTTCCTACTTTAACTCACCAAATTTGGAAAAATTTCATAATTCCCCATTAAAGCTTTTCTTTTATTTATAGGCTCATATATGTTTCTGTAAAGAGAAAACCGAATTATGGTCAAAGAATCTCGTTCAATTTTAAAGTGTGTCATTCTAAATCCTCGCACTTCTCTCTCAAGACCCTTTTTCTGCTTTCCCTTCAAACGGCTGATTCACGCTCACGGTTAAAATACCTTTTTCTCCATTTCGTCTCAAGGATGCCTCAGTTCCAAAAGGCAAAACATAATTGTAGTCTCCATGACCAAAATCGGGCGCGTACAAAACAGGAATCAAAAGACCGCGTGGGATGAGATGATCTTTTATAAAAAGGCGAATGCTCATGAGGGAAGCCTCTCGATCTTCCTCGGCATTCTTAATGGGCACCGACCCAAACAAAATCGCCTGGGCATGATCAAAAACCCCTCCCCGCAAAAGAGAGACAAAGACACGACTTAAACGCTTAGGATCTTCTTTTGTGTCTTCTAAAAAAACAAATCGGCCTTGGGTATTCAAAGCCGTCGGCGTTCCAAGCGTTTCTTTCACAAGTGTTGCATTCCCGCCCACAACACTTCCAAAAAGAGATTTTGTACCATCAAAAGATTGAGGTGCATAAACCAGATCAAAAGCGTATTGTAATTCTCGTTTTTTTCCCAACAGAACGTCCACAACATCTTGAAGTTTTGTAAAACGATTGGCTTTTACCCCAGTCAAATCATATGTTTCTGAAGATATGCCCATGACAGGTGCATGAAGAGAGGTCCAACCCCATTTCAGGGCAAGAGCATGAAGATGGGTGATATCACTGTGCCCCACCAGTAGTTTTGGAGTGCTCGGAGGCTCGTACCCCAATGATTCAAGCCTTTCAATGACTTCAACACACCCAAAACCTCCTCGAAAAGCCCACAAAACAGAAGAAGGTCCCTCTAAAGCAGAAATCAGATTTCGAGCGCGCCCCGAAACATCATTAGAATAATAAGGGAAAGCTGAATTTTGAGGGCAAACAGCATTAGGATCATAAAGAACTCTGGGGCCAGAATCCTCTACAATCTCTTTTGACCTCAATACATGAATTTCGGAACAAGGAGCTTTCCCTGGAAAAATAATTTCAAGAGAATCCCCTACTTCTAGAAAATTCCATTTATTTGTTTCAGATTCAGATATTTTTGTGCCCACGTTTTTTTGCCCACGTTTTTTTTTGCATTGCATCCTTTAATTTTTTGACTCATTTTAATCTATCCTAAAAAAACATCTCTCAAAACCCCTTTTAAGGTTTTTTCGTAATTTATGATCTCTAAACCACCCCCCCCTTCCAGCACATCTCTTTCTTTTCTCCTCACGGAGGACGAAAAGAAGCTGTTGAAAAAACTTCAAAAAACGATTACGCCTCTCAAAAAAAATAGGATCGAGTTCTCTTCTTCCCTTTCTTCTCATTCTTCAGAAAAAGTTACTTTTTCTAAGATCTCACTTCCAAAACCTCCTTTCATCCCTATTTCTCCCCGTATTTCCTCTCCTCAACAAAACGTATTCAATGATACGCCGTTGCCTGCTCTTGAAAAACATACAGCCCGCAAAATTAAATCAAAAAATCATTTATTTTCGGCAACCCTTGATCTTCATGGACTTTGCCAAGAACGTGCCTATGAAAAATTAATCTCTTTTATTGAGACAAACGGACAAAAAAACAGGCGCTCTCTCCTTATTATTACGGGAAAAGGCCAAGGAATCTTAAAAAAATCTCTTCTGGTTTGGCTCCAAAGCCCCTCTCTAAGACCCCTTATTGCAAGCGTTGAACAATCTCTCCCGCATCATGGCGGGGAAGGCGCTTTTTATGTCATCCTCAGAAAAAAGAAAGATTTTTAATGATCTCTCAAAATTCATCTAACGCCGCTCTTCCCTTCACACTCATCGATTTAACCCATACCCTCTTTCCAGAAATTCCCTCCTGGAATGGAACATGTGGATTCCATTCCGAGATAAAGCTTGATTACGAAGATTGCTCCACAGATGTAAAGTTTCGGGTTCAACAGCTCAAACTTCATGCTGGCGTTGGAACGCATATGGATGCCCCTGCCCATTGTATTAAAGGAGGCCTTACAATCGATGAAATACCCTTAATGGAGCTTGCAGCGCCTTCTATCGTCATTGATGTTTCGACAAAAGCCCACGAGACTTATCAAGTCACCCCGTCTGATATTCTCTCTTTTGAAAATAAATTTGGGGTCCTCCCTCCTCATGCTTTTGTTATGATTTACACAGGCTGGGATCGATTTTGGCAAGATCCTGAGAAATATCGAAATAATCTCGTTTTTCCAAGTGTTTCTGGGGAAACTGCCCAGCTTCTTCTTGAGAGAAATATTCGAGGCCTTGGCATTGATACCCTCAGTCCTGATTGCCCTCAAAACGGATTTCCTGTTCATCAGTTGCTTTTGGGAAATGGAAAATATATTGTCGAAAATATCCAAAACGCTCAGAAGATGCCGCCTCAGGGAGGATATTCTCTTGCGCTCCCGATAAAAACTCAAGGCGGCACTGAAGCCCCCATGCGCCTTGTGGGACTTTTGTTTAAAAAAGAAATCACGGATGCAATTGAAAAGATGAATACATCAATGTATGAGAAAGAACGAGAATCGAACCTTACAAAAGCAAGCCAACTGGTTCGCAAAAGCAGCATGATTATAAACTCTGAGTTTTCTGAGATAGAAGAGGACCCAAAATCTTAATTTTTGACTCCGGAAAAAAACATTAAAACGACGTATATAATCTTCCATTAACCCTTTAACATCAAAAAAAATTATGCATATTGCCCTTGTTATTCTTACTCTTGGCCCAGGCGGCGCTGAACGCGTACTCTCTAATCTTGCAAACGCTTGGATCGAAGAAGGACATCACATAACCCTCATTACCCTGGAACATCCTTCTCAAAAACCTTTTTACCCTTTAAATTCAAAAATTAAGCTCATTCAACTCAATCCACTCTCTACAAAACCACCTTCTTGGATCGGATATCTAAACAACATTACAACCCGCTTATTTTCCTTAAGAAAAACTTTAAAAACAGAGAATCCTGACCTTATTCTTTCTTTTATTGATCAGATGAACGTTCTCACACTTCTCCTCACCCGAGGTCTTAAAATTCCCGTGATTGTCTCGGAACGCATCGATCCTACTTTTCATCCTCTCCCTTTTATTTATAAAATACTCCGACGTCTCACCTATCCTTGGGCCTCTCAAATTGTTGTGCAAACCCAGTCAGCAGCCAATTACTTTTCAAAGAAACTTCAGAAAAAAATCTCTATTATTCCCAACAGCATTTCGGTCCCTAAAAAATCTGTAACTTACAGAAAAATTAAAAATATTGTCTCCATCGGACGCCTTTCACCTCAAAAAGACTACCCCACCCTCTTGAAAGCTTTTAAAGTTTTAACGATCAATTCTCCCTTTTTAAAACTCACAATTTATGGCGACGGAAAAGAACGTGTTCCCCTTGAACGTTATATTCAAGCTTTAGGACTCACCGATTCTGTCAAACTTCCCGGGGTCGTCTCAAATATTGAAGACATGCTGTTAAAAGCTGATCTTTTTGTCTCTTCTTCACGATTTGAAGGTTTTCCAAATGCTCTTTGTGAGGCCATGAGTTTAGGACTTCCTGTTATTGCCTCTAACTGTTCTGGGAATCGAGACGTTGTGAATGATGCCTTTAATGGATTCCTTTTTCCCGTTGGAGATTACAGAGCTTTAATGTTTCAAATAGAAGTTCTTCTCCGAAACTCAGCTGAAGCGCAACGCATTGGCACGGAAGCTAAAACCATTTCTCAACGATTTAGCGAGCAAAGAATTCTTGCCTTATGGAAAAATCTTATGAAAAAAATGCTTTCTAAAAACCCAAAATAACGTCTGAACTCAGATAAAATTTTAAAAAAACCTCTTGACGGAGATCTTTTCATAAGATAAGTTCTGTTCATGAACATAACCTCTTCATAAAATGATTTGAGAGTCCTTTATACAATGGCAGCTTTTCAAGATACGCGAGAACAACCGGAACAACGGGTCATGGTTCATCTCTTAACAGAGATTGAACGGAACCCATCGTTTACCCAACGCGGTCTTGCATCAGAGCTTGGCATTGCTTTAGGTCTCATG
>CANMHY010000104.1 GCA_947497675.1 Alphaproteobacteria bacterium | reverse complement strand
TTGAGAATATTATCTCATTGAAGCGCAAAAATTTCTCTCATAAATCTTTTTTTGGATATTTTTGCAAGACATCTTCCCTTTTTCCATTTTTTTCTTATATTAGCGAGAATTGCTGATGAGGCCGTTGACATGAAGATAGAATCTGTAAGAGATAGTATGGAAGGATCTTTTTCTGATGGTGAAAAGAAAGGGAGAGAGGAAGGGAGAGAAGAAACTGCTCAAAAAATGATAAAGAAGAAGATAGATATTGAAACGATTATTGAATTTACAGGACTTACTCGCAAGAAAATCGAGCAGCTTATAAAGAAAATCGAGCAGCTTATAAAAGAGGAAGAAACGCCTGAAGATAAATAGAGCTCTCTTCAAAAAGGTTATAAATGTTATAAGCATAGTTTCTTTAATTTCTTGAAATTATCCAAAACGATACTTATATTACAGAGTATGGAACATTAATTTAAAATATTTAAAAGACGGATTATAAAGGAATGAGCATAATGCGGCGTAACATTTTTTCGAAAAACATAAATTTAAAGTTTTTGCACAGAGCGTTTTTAACGCACGCTCTTTTCTTTGCGTGTCTCTCTTCTTTTGAGACGCACGCAATGGAAGATCGAGGAGCTTGCCAAGATGATGAGAGTGAAGAAACACGCCGCGCTCAACAGATGCGGTCTTTTTTGGAATCCCAGAGAGAAGATTCAGGGGCAGCAGCTTCAGCTTCATACACTTTTTCGGCGCCACAGCAGACTTTTCGAGATCATCGTGCTGAGGAAAAGAGTAGAACTTTCAGGACCTTACCAGAGAGTTTTTCTTTATTGGATGTGGGGACTCAGAGGTCTGACCCGTTTCACAGGGTAGCAGCAGCGTCTTTAACGAACTCTTTTCAGAATGAAAGTTTGTTTTCTCAAGGTCCTCAATTAAATTTGTTTCAAAGTTTACAAGAAGAAACGCCCTTTTCTTTTTTTAGGTCTCCGATGGCAGGAGGGCCTCCCCCTCGAGATCCTTTAAGAGAGCTTGAAAGATATCGTCTTAGAATGGATCAGTTGACTGAAATTCGAATGAGCGGAAATTTCGTGAGGGGAAATATTCAGTCTTACTTAGAAAACCTAAGACCCTATTGGGAAAGAAATTCTTCTCTCTTTTTGCGAAGCTTAAGACTATTGAATTTTCAGCCTCCTCGTCTCAATTTATTTGATCACTCTTTGACCGAAATTTTGAGGCCTATCTTTCCGTCGCAGTTCATACTTCTCGGTGAGGGTCTTGAGCCTCAAGGAGTCGATAATGAAGCTCGGCGTGCGCGGGCTATAGAGGCTGCTCGAAACTTAGAGAATGTTATGAACGCAGAACGCATGATAAAAACAAAAAGATCAATGGAAATTATTTATGGTCTTTTAAGAGGAAAAGAGATTGATGAAGAGGTCTGTATTTTAGAATTCCGTCTTTACTTGGAGCATCTCCAAAAAGGAACGCGTCATGCTTCTTTTGCGAGGGTGAATGGCATGAATGAAGTCGATAATGCTTTTTTTACGTTGGAAAGATCCGGGCACTTCCGTGATTATGATAGTATATTATTAGAAGATGCTCAAGTTTACACAAATTTGGACGATGGGACACCCGTTACCATGAAATCTCTTTTGGCAAAAACATGGTGGCTTATTAACAGGCAATTCAAAGATGGGCAGCAAGATCTTCTCAAAGAAAGTCTTGTAAGGGCTTTGGGACAATCTATTGAAGATGATGGACACCGCGTTTGTAATGTTGGAAAATCCCAAAGAATTACGACGGTTTTACAGGGGTATATCGACGGCATTAAAACGGATGATATAAACATTGCCCCTGAGCCAGATGCTTTTTTAAGTTCTTTCTTTGCCTCTAAACAGGAAGAAATTATGGCTGTTTACGAAAAAACATCTGAAGAGAAAGGTCGCTATGCAGCTCAATTGCTTGAAGAGGTGAAAAAAATGGCCGAAGAGGTTTATAAAGATACGCCCGAAAAAATTGAAGAAGTTCTTGTAAAAATAAAAGTTTTTCTAAGGCTTTCTCTTGAGATAGAAGACATTAAATAAGAGTTCTCCTTCTTAAGATAATCGACCTCAGGATTTTTAATCCTGAGGTCGATCTTTCTTCTCGGGGCTTCTCTCCATGTCTTTCGGGAGGGGCCTGTTAAAAATAAAAAAAGCCCAAAGCATGTCAAATATTGTTTCTAAATTTAGAAGCGTGTAACGTTGCTTTTTAAGAAGGATTAGATCATACTAGTTCTCTTCTTTAGAGGATCTATTATTTAAGAAAAGTTTTGAGGGTTTATTTACCCAAACGTATAAATGAGAAGATTTTGAAAAAGATCTTTGTTCCCTTTTAAGTTAAGATAGAGGAGAGATTCTGTGATTAGAGAAAGATTACCCGAAACCCTTAAGAGCGCGATGCGAGAGAAGAATATGGCGCGGGTTTCAACATTGAGATTGATCATGGCTGCCCTGAAAGATCGCGATATTGCTGTCCGTGAAAAAGGAAATTATGAAGGCATTAGTGGAGCGGATATTTTACAAATGCTTCAGGGAATGGTGAAGCAACGCAAAGAAAGTATCATTCTTTATGAACAAGGAAATCGCCCTGATCTCGTTTTGAAAGAAATTAAAGAAATTGATATTATTCAAGAATTTCTCCCAACCCCCCTCAGCGATGCGGAAACAGAAACAATTCTTTCTGAGGTTTTTGAGAGTCTTAATGCTCATTCTGTTAAAGATATGGGACGTGTGATGGCGCAATTGCGGGAGCACTATGTGGGCCGTATGGATTTTTCGAAGGTGGCTGAGCTTTTAAAGGAAAAATTAAAATAAGGCCTTTTTTTAAGAGAGTACCGGCGTTCGCGCCCTAAAAGTTTTGATATGCGGTATAACCAAACGCTTCTTGATCAAATTCGTTCGACCGTTGTTTTATCTGATTTTATTTCAGAGAAGACCTCTTTGCGCAGACAAGGTCAGTATCATGTTGGACTCTGTCCCTTTCACACAGAAAAAACGCCTTCCTTTACAGTTACGAACGATAAGGGGATTTATTTCTGTTTTGGGTGTGGCGAAACGGGGTCTATTTTTGATTTTCTCATGAAAACCAAAGGACTTAATTTTAAAGAAGCTGTTGAAGAGGCTGCAAATCGTGTGGGGATTCTGCTTCCAACGGAAATTCAGAGCCCAATGGAAGAAAAGGCAGAAAAAGAAAACCTTGAAATTTATCATGCTCTTGAGAGGGCAACCGTCTGGTTCCAGTCACAATTGCAAGGGGAGTTTGGGAAAGAGGGTCGACAGTACTTTGAAGTCCGAGGTGTCCCTAAAATCTTGCAAGATGAATTCAAGCTTGGTTTTGCACCCTCTTCTTCTCAGGGGCTTTTAACCCAATTAAGAAAAGAAGGGCTTTCTGAGGTTATTCTTGAGAAAGCAGGGCTTATCTTCCGTAAAAATGAACTTACAAATGGGGGACAAAAAGAGACACGAGATCGGTTTCGAGGACGCCTTATGTTTCCGATTCAAGATAAGAAAGGACGTGTGATTGCCTTTGGAGCCCGGACGCTTACGAACGAGAATCCAAAATATCTTAATTCTCCAGAAACAGCCGTATTTCATAAAGGAAAAAGCCTCTATGGCGTCTGGAATGTTATGAGAAATAAAGAATCTTTAAAAAAAATGCCCTTGATGGTGGTCGAGGGGTATTTAGATGTTATTTTGTGTTGGAGGGAAGGGCTTCCTGCAGTGGCACCGCTTGGAACGGCTCTTACAGAAACTCAACTTTCTGAGGTTTGGAGATTTTATTCTGAGCCTATTTTATGTTTTGATGGAGATTTGGCGGGTCGAAAAGCAGCTTTTAGAGCTGGAGAACGTGCATTGATTCAGTTAAAACCAGGAATTTCTCTTAAAATTGCTCATTTTCCGAAAGGGGAAGATCCTGCAAGCCTTTTGTCTTCTGGACAAAGAGAGGTTGTGACGGATCTTTTAAAAAACGCCGATGGTTTAGATGGATTTTTATGGCAATATCTGATAGAAGAAAAACGTATTGATACACCTGAACATCAGGCACTCTTAAAAAAAGATTTGTTTAAGATGCTGGACAGTATTTTGGACAAGGATGTGAGGGAGGCCTATTATAATGATATGATGACCCGCTATCATAATATGTTTAGAGGGGGCGGCAGAGGAAGGCTAAAAGAAGTTCCTCAGAGAGGTACATCTTTTGGAAAAAGAAGGGACTTACCCTCTTCTTTTGAAATAAAGAAAAGGCAGCATAAGATTTTAATTTCAGGCTTAATCAAATATCCCTTTCTTTTAAATGATGTTGTGGATGTTTTTTCAACGCTAGACTTGGAAGATCCGGATCTCATAAAATTGAGGGAGGTTATTTTAAGATATTATGAGAAAAATCTGCCTCTTGAGTTTTTAGATATGGAAGTTTACCTCAAAGAAAAGAATTGCATGGATGTTCTTTT
>CANMHY010000103.1 GCA_947497675.1 Alphaproteobacteria bacterium | reverse complement strand
TTATTGGACTTTGGACAAGTAAGAAGAAAATAAGACAAATCTAAAAAAGTTAATTTTAGATTTTGAGAGGTTGTTACTGCTCTCCATAAATTAAATAAGTTGATTCATCTTTTAAAAAAGCACAAAGTTGACCTAATATTTTGATTACGAACAAAAAGATGGATCAACTTCATGCTTATAGAAACCCTAACACACTTAAAAAACTTTCGCGATAAAATTTATCATTTTTTTTCTCACAGACGTGACGCTTCCATGGAATTGGTGGACGCTTTATCAAGCATGTCCTCAGTAAAGAGCATTATTGAACTGTCTCTCAATCCCTTACATCGGCGAAATTATTGTAGTATTACGCGTGTTCTTGATGAGTTTTATAGACCCAAATGGTCTACAAATAGAGAGTTAAATTCTTCTGTGAAGGCTCAAAAAAACGAAGATCTTACAAAAATTTTGTCTTCGTATTGTCCTGAGTTGGAAAAGAGAAACTATCATGTTTTCGGAGTAGACTGCACTGCCAATCCTCGCCTCTATGCACCGACTGTATCGGATCGAAGTTTTGTCCATGCCCCTACTGTCATTTCCGGA
Source organism: Alphaproteobacteria bacterium (assembly GCA_947497675.1). Lineage (GTDB taxonomy): Bacteria > Pseudomonadota > Alphaproteobacteria > 16-39-46 > 16-39-46 > 16-39-46. The sequence goes on along the minus strand of CANMHY010000103.1, from coordinate 3,898 downwards.
AACAAGCCGATCACCATTGGGCATCAATATAGCATTGCTTCTTATTTTCCAGAAAAAAAAGACGCCAGAAATCCTCCTTGGATTATTCCTTTATCGTGTGAACGTGTTGAATCTTCTCAAAATGGCGTGAATGTCGGTATGGAGCAGATAAAAAAATGCATTGAATCTCAATCCTCATTTAAAGAAAAATTATGTGTTTCAGTTGGAGATAGTGCTTACTCAAATCTTGAGTGTTTAGGGTTTGTAGAAAAAAACCCCAATCAGGTTCATATCAGCCGTGCACGGAATAACAGAAATTTCTACTATCCCTATAAGCCCAAAAATGAACTCAAAAAAAGAAAAAAAGGGCGTCCAAAGCAATACGGAGACATACACAAACTCAACAAGGAATCAACATGGAGAAACCCTGACGAGCAATTTAAATTTGAGACAAAAAGTAAAAAAGGCAACCCTCAAATTATAGAAATTGAATGCTGGAATTCCCTTATTATGAGGGGTAGTCAGCAGGAAAAAGGTTCTGATTGTGTTTTTCGTCTCATGCGTGTGCGTGTTTATAAAAAAGATGGAACTTTCCTTTTTAAAAGGCCGCTTTGGCTCATTGTCTCGGGTAAAAAGCGCATGAAATTAAGTCTTTTAGATGTTTTTACGGTCTACAGACAACGATTTGATCTGGAGCATTTTTTTAGATTTGGAAAAACAAGACTTCTCATGAACAAAAGCCAAACACCTGACTCAACACATGAAGAGGTCTGGTGGCAGCTCGTTATGATGTCTTATACGCAGCTCTACTTAGCCCGTAATGTCGCTCAAAATATGCCGAAACCATGGGAAAGAAGTTTGCCTGTTTTTAAAGAGCCTGTTATTGAGAAATCACCCACACAAGTTCAAAATGACTTCTTTAGAATTATTCAGGAGATTGGGACACCTGCACAACCACTCAAACCACGGAAAAAATCAAAAGGCAGACAAAAAGGCCAAATACAAATCAGACGACAACGTTATGCCATTGTATCAAAAAAGAAAAAACCGCCTGAAAAGCTCCTTGATACAGGATAAAAATCCCCTTCAATTCAAAAAAATCTTTTTTTTGGGAAAAAAATTAGGACGCTTCAAAGCTTCTCAGGGAATCTTTTGTCCAAAGTCCAAATTTTACGCTTAAAAAAATTATGAAAAAGATTCCCAAAAAAGGGAAGATAGAGATTTCATTAAGACTTGAAGATCCTTATCCTAAAATTATTATAAGGGATACAGGGTTTGCATTTTCTGAGGAGAAAATGCAAAAATTACCTGTGCTTGACAGTCAGAAATCCATCGCGTTTCCAGAAGACCCTTCTGATGAAGATATTAAGCAAGTCACAAAGATGTGCGGGTGGGAGATACACCCTCTTAAAAAACAAGGCCTCTTTAATGTGACAGAGATAAGCCTCCGTCAAAAAGACGAGAGGCGCGTTTATAAAGACTCAAATGTTATTTACCTCAACACATCAAAAGGTGGATTGTTAACGGTTTAAGGTCTTTAGCGTAAAGACAGGAGAGTTTAATCTCTGGTAAAGAGCCAGTCCACAAACAGGGGATCAATACACGGCGGGGTTTTTGAGAGAGAGAAGGTATAAATAGCCCAAATAATCTCAACTATTTTTTCGGCAGACAGCGAGAGATCTTGCTTTTCAAGAGAGAACTCGACGCTTTTTTGAGCATCACGATAAAGCTGCGCGTTCCAAGGATGTTGAGGCTTAGAAGAAGAGGAAGGAGAGGGGGAGATTGAAGGATTCCCTGTGAGAAGTTCATCAACAGAACATTCGAGCGCTTGAGAAAGATTGATAAGTATTTTAGCGCCAGGATTTTTTCTCTCCCCTGTCATAAGCTTTTGAACGATACCAAAGCTGAGGCCTGCTTTTGCTTCTAAAGCTCTCACGGAGAGATTCTTTTCGGAGAGTCTTTTTCTAAGTTGAAGTTGGAGAATGGTCATTTTTTTTCAGGTGTTAGAGTGACACAGTTGCACGTTAAGTTTATCGTTTCACATTAAGGGTGAGGCCTTTCTTGAACATAAAGCTTCCTCCTCATAGTACCCTTGTACCCTTATTTTTAAAAAAATCAAAAATAAATTTAAAAAGAGTCTTTAAAAAAGCATTGACAAGTACACTTATCTTTATTAAAAACAACAATTGTACTTATAATAAACACTATATAAGGATTAAGGTCTTTGTAAATATTAAATTTATTGAGGAGGCTGTTTTGTTATGAAAAACTTAAAAATAAAAGAAAAAATAATAGAATCTCTTACAAAAAATAGAGAGATTCATATTCGAGAGCAGGAAGTTGATCTTTTCTCAGCCTCTATAAAAGGCTTCCGGGGATGGACACAATTCCAAGAATTCTTGAAACTCTCAGATAAAGATCCAGAATATTGGGATCAAGAAAAGACCCAAACCCAACTTGTAGAATTAGCGAACTTCATAAAGGATACTTTTTCAGAAATCCAACAGGGGCTAAACCAAGATCTTAAAACAAACCTTGATAATTTTCTGGCAAGAGACCTTCTTGAAGATTTAGAGATCTCTTGGGATAGAAACTATGCCGGAGAAGATTTCGGAGTCCTCCCTATTTTTGAAGATCTCACGCCTCTTTATCCAGAAGATATCTTGAGCATACTGATCACGCTTGATCGCGCGATTCTTTTTTTGAGAGAAGCGTTAAGACAGGAAAAATATAAGTGTGTTCAACATCAAATTGAGAGGATTAAGAAGAGTCTCTCTCCCCATCAAACGTCGATTATCCCCCAAAATTATGTACTTTAAAACCCTCTAAAAACTTAAAGCATTAAAACAAAGGATTTAACACCCCCATGAGTTATATTTCTCAAAACACCTCAACGCCTTTAAACAAAAAGCCGTTTTATTGCGTTCCTAAATCTCAAAACCTTTCCTGTTTCTTTTTTGTGGGACTTCTGATGGGAATTTATTTGATTTTCCCGGAGGGTGTTGGTGCGGATCCTTTTGCAGCTGTTGCGCAAAAGATCTCGAGTACAACAAAAGGTCTTTTAAAGATTGGTGCGGTTGGATGCGGCCTTGTGGGAGCACTTCTCATCATACAAGGCATCTTTGGACGATTGAATCTTAAGTGGGGCGTCTCCTTTGTCGTTGCCGCGATCTTGCTTGCAAGCTTTGATTATGTCATCGACTTCATAACGCAACCTTGAGAAAGAGATACTATGAGCCTTCAAATGAACCCTGATCTTCAAGACACATCCATTAGAAATTCTGATAGGAGCACTGTTCTTGTGTCTGTTTCACGCCCCACACGGATTTTATGGGTGATTCCGCAGCTCTTTGGCCTCAGCATCATTGCACCCCTCTTGGCGGCCATTATTGCGGGGATACTCAACAAAGGAGCGTTATTTTGGGGACTGTGTGCGATGATCTTTTCCTATGGAGCCTCTCTTTATATGACATTTAAAGAGGAAGATTTTATACGGGTTAAACGCGCTCAGCATAAATTTAAACGTACCCGAAATTATAGACGAGAGGGGGTTCAGAAGTATGTTTCTTAATACTGAGAGGATGAGGAATTTCTTAACGCTGAGGGGGACGTTTTTAATACGGGTGAGAAAGGTCTTGAGGAAAAAATGGTGAGTTTGCCCCTTATTGTGGGAGAAGTTCTAGGACTGAGTGCGGTTGCAGGTACTTTGGGTGTGATGCTGGGGCCTGTTTTACGTAAAATGGCCCTGCCAAAGTTTCAAGAGACGTATTTAGTGTCTGACAGAAAACCCCTAATTTTTTAAAGAAGCTCCCTTTACCTTTTTTTAAAAATTTAAAAAACAGAATTTTTTTGAATTTTTTTGGAGATAAGAGGTCTTCGCGATAAAAAAAGATGATTTTTTTATCGTGAGACCGATTTT